>CASFHJ010000073.1 GCA_949294425.1 uncultured Campylobacter sp. | reverse complement strand
GTTTTAAAGATGGATAAATTTAATCTTAATATAGAGGCTAAGCTAAGCCCAAATTTAAATTTTGTTTCTATTAACAATCTTAATGGCTTAAATCTTTATGATAAATATACTTTTAATGAAGCTGAGGCTAGAAAGCTTAGCGATTCTTCTCGTTATACCTTTTTTGTGCGTGAGGGAGCTGGGGTGCAAATGCTAGGACACCTTACTCAAGGAGCTGATAAGATAGCTAATAACGATCTTTATCATACCGGCGGTTTAGTGTATTTTAGTGACCTTGATAACAATCCCTTTGCCTTAAGGTTTGAAAGCTATGATTGGCAAAATAATTATCTTAGACTTCCTTTCAGCTCCTCTTCTGCACCCGGTGATTCGGGCTCTGCTCTTTATGTCTATGATAACTTAGATAAAGAGTGGTATATGATAGGAGTGCTTAGCTCTAGCGACTGTGCTGGTAATGATAATAATCTTTGCTCCATAGCTGTTTATAGTGTTGTTAATAATGCTCTTGTAAATGAATTTAAAGATGATAAAAGTATAAAACTTAGTGCTGGAAAACATATCTTTAACTCAAGCCTTTTAAACTCAAATATGCAAGATATGGGTGCGATTACTATAAATGATAATTTGGCTGGTTCTTTGTATTGGGAAAGTGTTTTTAATAAAGCTAAATTAATGATAGACTTGCTGCTATGAAAGATAGCAAGGATATATATTTTAGCCAGCTTGGCGAATTAAGCTTAGAGAAAAATATAGACTTAGGAGCAGGAGGACCTATCTTTGCTGATAATGCAAATTGGCACATAGAAAGCAATGATTTTTGGCTTGTTCACGCTGGTATTTATACGGGCTTAAATTCTCTTGTTGTTTATGATGTTAAGACCTTGGATAATGATTTTTTGCACAAAGTTGGTGAGGGTAGATTGATAATCACTAGTTCAAGTCCTAATTCTGGGCTAAGAGTGGGAGCTGAGGCTGTGGATTTAGAAAGCGATTTTTTAAGCTTTAAAGAGCTTTACCTTACTAGTGGGCGTGCAACTGTAAAGATAAAAAGCTCTAATAACATCAACACAGACTTTGTGTATTTTGGTGCAAGAGGTGGCGCCTTAGACATAAATGGCAATGAGCTTAGCTTTGCTAGAATTTTTGCTAGCGATAATGGAGCAAATATTATCAACTCAAGCACAAAAAAGGCTAGTTTAAGCTTACTCAGGGCTGTGGAGGAGCAAATACTCTTAGTGCTTGTAGTGGCTTAAATGACTATGCTTATCACGGCAATATCATCTCAAAAGAAGGCGGCATAGACATAAAAGCCGGTTTTAAGGATAAGTCTCTAATCTTTGATGGAAATATAGACAGTGCTAATGGCGTTATGAGCTTTAAGGACGGGCTTCTTAGCTTTCAAGGACATCCGGTATTACACGCTTATGTCGATGAAAATACGAAGCTAAAATTAGACTCTATGGGCATAGAGAGGGTGTTTTTACAAGTCCTACGACTTTTACTCAAGC
>CASFHJ010000072.1 GCA_949294425.1 uncultured Campylobacter sp. | reverse complement strand
TCTAAGGCTTTTGAAAAGTGCTTTTTATAAAAATTTTCTACACACAAGCCCTGTATCTTAGCTCCTTGTTTTAGCCTATATCTTGGCAAAGGATCACTAGCTCTTATGGGTCCAAAAAGATTAGAAAAAATAAGAACATTTTTTCTAATGTAATTCTTAGCATCTTCATCTAAGGTCTCAAAGTCAAGATATTCATAGGCTACTCCATCATATCTTTGTATAGCCTCACAGGTATTTTGCAAGAAAATATCCTCTCTAAAAGAAAGAAATTCTTTTTCATCTTTTAAGCCAAAAAAAGACCTTAAATCATCTATCTTTGCACTACTTACAAAATCTTTGTAAGAGTCTAAAACCTCAAGTCTTTTAGAAAACAAGTCCTTAAATATAAAGGAAGTTTCATCAAAGGCAGTAAGATTAGCTAAAGAGCTTTTAGACTCACTTGGGGAAAATAAAATTTTCATTCTTTACTTAAAAAATCATTAATGATCACAGCATCATTTAAGCCAACGACTATACTAGCACCATTTTTACTAGCTATATCCCCTGCTACAAAAATTCCTTTTACATTGCTTTGTTTGTTTTCATCAAAAACAGGAACCCCCTTATCATCTACCTCTATGCCACATTTTTGTAAAAAATCAACAGGAGTAGAGCCACCTATAGCATATATCACCCTGTCATAAAGCTCTGTGCTTTTATCAGTGAAATTTAGCTTAGCTTTTGAATTTTCATCTTCTACACTTTCTATATCTATACCTAGTTTAAGAGTGATTTTACCCTCACTTGAGTAATCTTGCACATCTTTTAAATTTATATCATTTAATCTTGTAAATTTATCCCTTCTATAACAGAGTGTAACATCGTTATTTTTAGATAAATCAACAGCATACTCAGCAGCAGAATTTCCTCCACCTATGATTATGATTTTTTCATTTGTTCCAACCGAATTTGCATTAAAATTTACTATCTTATTTAAAGAGCTTGGTATCTTATAATCAGGCTTATTTGGCTTACCCATTCTACCTATAGCAACTATGATATTTTTACACTCATAACTTTGCTTTGGAGTGCTTACTAAAAAACCAGAATCCGTCTTTTTAATACTTTCAACCTCGCTATTAAATTCTACCAACAAATCATGATTTTTAATAGCATCTTTAAAGGTTTGCATGGAGCTTTCCTTTGTGCCATCTTCAAAAGGCACATGCCCTCTATTTGTGCTATCGTGTCCTTTGTATTCCTTATCAACTCTTTTTCCGTCCTTGTAAAATTTCACAAAGGTTTGACAAATTTCATCAGCCTTTTCTAGTATGACAAGCTCTTTATTTTTAAGCTTTGCTTCAACACCAGCGCCTATACCAGCAGGACCAGCACCAACTATAACCAAATCCACCTTTTTCATAATGAGCCTTTCAAAAATTTTATTTATATGATTTTATCTTGTATTTTTTTATATTTGACTTAGAAAAATTTATCAAATCCTGAGTGCTTGAAATATAAAAAGGAAGCTTTGAAATGCAGTATTTAAGTATTTCAAAAGCAGATTTTGCATCACTTAAGGCTCTGTGATGTTTATTTTTTATGTGTAAAACTTCCTTAAGTGAGTTAAGTCCGTATTTTTGACTATCTATAATCCTTTTTGAAAGCTCTAGGGTGCAGAGTTTTTGATTACACAAAATACCAAAACCACAAGCTTGCATTGAATTTGAAATGAAATTATAATCAAAAGAAACATTGTGAGCTACAAAGATACAATTACTTAAAAAAAGTCTAAATTCATTTAATACAGAGGCTAAGCTTGGTGCATTTTTTAAAAGATCCTCATTTATGCCTGTTAATTCCTTTATATTTTGTGGCAGATACGAACTTTTTATAAGGGAGTGAAAGCTGTCTATGATCTTTGAATTTTTAATTTTATAAGCTCCAATTTCTATAATCTGCCCCCCTCTTTTAAAGCTAGAATTACTCTCTATATCAACTACGCAAAAAATTTCATCTTTTATCTTTGTGTGTTTGCTTTTTAAAGTAAAATTATTTTTAGGAGTCAAAAAAAGATCAAAGCCTAAAAGCTTAAGCATTTCCTCATCAAAGTCCAAGCCACAAAGCTCTTCTACTTCTTCTAGCTCTTTCATAAGCCAAGTATAAGGCTTATCCTCTATGCTTAAATCTTGTAAAATTTTATCTATCTTGTCTAAACTCAAAACTCAAGCTTTAAAGATTTTATGGAATTTTCATAGTCATTTGAAGAAAATATATAAGATCCAGCCACTAAAATATCAGCTCCAGCCTCATCTAAATCAGGAGCATTTAGACCATTTACACCTCCATCAACCTCTATAAAGACCTTAGCATTTTTTTTATCTATAAGTTCTCTTAGCTCTCTTATCTTATCATAAACAAGCGGCAAAAATTCTTGGGCTGAAAAGCCCGGATTTACACTCATTAAAAGCACTAAGTCAACATAATCTATTAGATGTTGTATGCTAGAAACTGGGGTATGGGGATTTAAAACTATACCAGCACAGCTTCCATTTTTTCTTATATACTCACAAAGTCTTATTGGGTGCTTTTCTTCTTCTATATGAAAACTAAGAAATTTCGGCTTTAAAGGTAAAAACAAATCCACAAAAAAAGAAACATTTTTTACCATTAAATGTATATCAAGTGGGATAGAGCTTACACTTTGTATATCCTTAAAAACACAGGGTCCAAAGCTTAAATTTGGGACAAAATGCCCGTCCATTACATCTATATGAAGTAAATCAGCCTTAGC
Source organism: uncultured Campylobacter sp. (assembly GCA_949294425.1). Classification (GTDB taxonomy): domain Bacteria; phylum Campylobacterota; class Campylobacteria; order Campylobacterales; family Campylobacteraceae; genus Campylobacter_D. Next base: position 2,015 of record CASFHJ010000072.1, on the reverse strand, counting down.
GGCACAAATTTTTTTTAACTCATCTTCTAGTCTTAAAAAATTTGCAGAAAGTAAGCTTGGTGCTACATACATAAAAACCTCAAAATTCTGTTATAAAGGCGTATTATATGAAAGCATTCTTTAAAATTTTATAAAAATATTTTCCGCAAGAAAGGCTTGATGCTAAGAAATTTTTATTTACAAAAAGCTAATATAATATTAAATTAAGCTTACTTGAAAGGACAACTATGCTTTTTACCAGAGCTAGTGAGTATGCACTACTTGCTTTAATCTACATAGCAGACAAAAAAGAACCTCAAGACGTAGAGACAATGGCTGAAAAGCTTGAAATTTCAAAATCTTTTCTAGCTAAAATTTTGCAAGTACTAGCAAGAGATGGTTTGCTAATATCTTACAAGGGTGCAAAGGGTGGTTTTTTACTCAGTAAAGACACAAAGGAATACAATCTAAAAGAGATAGTAAATAGCGCAGAAAAAAAGCAAGTTAGCATATTTGAATGCTCTCAAGGAACCTGCCCTACAGGTAAGGAAAGTAAATGCTTAATGCTTCCTATACTAGTTGATTTACAAAATAAAATGAATGAGCACTTAGCTAGTATAAGCTTACTAGATGTGATAAATAATAAAAAATAAATGGCAAAAAGAAAGATCTTAGAGCTAGTAGTACCTTATCTAGGTCCCTTAATAACGCCTATTATAAAAGCAAAATCCTTAACTATAGTTGCCTTTATAGCTTGTATTTTAGCCGTTATTATAGTACCGCTACCTGCTGCTATTTTGGATTTTTTTCTAGCTTTAAGCATAGCCATATCGGTTTTAATAATACTAATTTCCATATACATACCAAAGCCAACTGACCTAAGCACCTTTCCAACCCTTATCTTAATAGTAACTCTTTTTAGACTAGCTTTAAACATAGCCACAACTCGTATGATCTTAAGCGAGGGACAAAATGGTCCAGCAGCAGTTAGTGAAATAATAGCTTCCTTTGGGGATTTTGTGGTTGGAGGCAATTATGTAATAGGTATTATCGTTTTTTCAATACTTGTCTTAATAAATTTTATGGTTGTTACAAAGGGAAGCACTAGGGTTTCTGAGGTTCAAGCAAGATTCACTCTTGATGCTATGCCGGGTAAGCAAATGGCTATAGATGCTGATTTAAACGCTGGTTTAATAGATGAAAATACAGCAAGAACAAGAAGGCAAGAAATAATAACAGAGGCAAATTTTTACGGAGCTATGGATGGATCTTCTAAATTCATAAAAGGAGACGCAGTAGCTGGGATAATAATAACTATAATCAACATAATAGGCGGCTTTTCCATAGGATATTTTCAGCATGATATGGCTTTGGCTGATTGTGCTTCTACTTATACTATACTAACCATAGGAGATGGCTTGGTATCTCAAATACCCGGTTTAATAGTAGCTACAGCAACAGCTATCATTATAACAAGGGCTAGTAAAGATGAGGATAATTTTGCAGAAGGCACCTTAAATCAACTCTTAAGCGAGTATAGAACTCTTTTAATAGTTGGTTTCATACTTTTTATCTTTGCCTTGGTGCCTGGGCTTCCTACCCTATCTCTTGGCTTTATGTCCTTTGTATTTTTGGGGCTTGGCTATCTTACAAAACAGGTAAAGGAAGGCAAGATAGATCTAAGTCAGCCTATAAAGAAAAAAAGCGATCCTAGCAGCACTCAAAGCATAAAAGCAGCTCCTAAAAAGAAAAGTGAAGAAGAGATAATAAGAGAGGAAGAAGGAAGGATTAATGATATATTAAAGCTTGAAGTACTAGAACTTGAGCTTGGATATGGGCTTATAAGACTTGCTGAAAGCGAATTAACAGAAAGAATAAGATCAATGAGACGTAGCATAGCTCAAAGTCTTGGCTTTTTAATGCCAAAGATTAGGATAAGAGATAATTTACAACTCAAACCAAATGAATATAATTTCAAATTAAAAGGCGTAGTCATAGGAAGTAGCGAGGTTTATCCTGATAAATATATGGCTATG
>CASFHJ010000071.1 GCA_949294425.1 uncultured Campylobacter sp. | reverse complement strand
CTTTGATGAGCTTTCTTTAGTTATGAAAGAGATATTTTCTAATATAGCTTCAGTAAATATTTCTAATCCTTTCTATGAAAAAAGATTTGTAGATTTAGAGATTTAAGATGAAACTTTGCGTAGCTTTTGATTTAGCGTCTAAAGATAAGTGTTTGGCTTTGGCTAGGGATTTAAAAGGACTTGATATTTGGGTAAAGATAGGACTTAGATCTTATCTTAGAGATGGTTTTAAGCTTATAGATGAGATAAAAAAAATAGATAAGTTTAAAATATTTTTAGACTTAAAGCTTTATGATATACCAAATACCATGGCTGATGCCTGTGAAGAGTTAGCAAAGCTTGATGTAGATATGATAAATTTACACGCAAGTGCGGGAAAAAAGGCTATGAAAACTTGCGTATCTAGACTGGAAAAATTTAGCAAAAAACCACTTTTAATAGCAGTTTCAGCCCTAACAAGCTTTAATGAAGAAGAATTTAAAAGCGTATATAAGCAAAATATAAAGGAAGCTGTCTTAAATTTAGCTAAACTATCTTATGAAAGTGGGCTTGATGGTATGGTTTGCTCTGTCTTTGAGAGCTTACTTATCAAAGAGCATACAAGAGCTGATTTTTTAAGTATTTGCCCGGGTATAAGAGGAAATGACGAGGAGAAAAACGATCAAGAAAGAGTTGCTACCATAGAGCAAGCTCTGAGACAAAAGGTTGATTTTGCCGTGCTTGGAAGACCCATCTATAAAAGCAAAGATCCAAGCCTAGCCTGTAAACAAATACTGGCTAGTATTTATAGCTCTATGTAGGAAAACTCCTTCATCACGGCTTCTTTAAAGGCATTGATATTAAAAGATATGCCCTTTTCTTCTAGAGACTCCATAGTATTTAAAACCACCCTTACATTTAGCTCCATAACCCTACCATCGTAGTCAAAAAGCTTGTCTATGATATGAAAAATATAAGCTTCTTTCATATACTGCTTTGGCGCAAGCTCTGGATTTCTTAAATGCTTTATACTATTTAAAAGCACTGTATCATTGTCCTTTTGAGAAATTATAAAGGAAACTAGATCTATATGATCTGTGCCTAAAAATTCCCTTTCAACCTCACCTATGTTTTTAAAATTTCTATTTTCTAACTCGCTATAGAATTTATCTTTTAAGCCATTTAAGATAATAACTTGCGAAAGAAAGATAAGCCCCAGCCTAAAAGACATCAAAGGCGGTATTAGGATATGATTTTTCTTATCCTCTGCTAAAAGCCAAGAAACTGTGAATTTAAGCTGTCTATTTAAGCTCTCCATGAAAAGATCCCCGTCTAAGCCGTAAGGAGAGAGGTCGCAAACACATTTTAAGGCATTTGCACCCTCTATCTCATTTCTTAAAAACATATCAAATTTAAAATACTTAGACATGGTATCTGCTATAAGTATATTTTTCACAGAAACAGGTCCTAAAAGCTGCAAAACCCTATCTAAAGAAACCTGATCTTTTAGATTATATATAGGAGAATTTACAAGCTTAAGAACTATATTTTTATCATCTTCATTTTTTTCTAAGACCTTTTTCATCTCCTCTACATTCATATACATGCCAGTCTTTTCAAAATATTCATTAAATTCTTCCACACTTTTTGGCATAGGCGGAAGTGATTTCATAGCCTCTAAGACAAAGTCTTTCATAGCAATATCCTTAAATTTTTGTGTGTTAAAT
>CASFHJ010000070.1 GCA_949294425.1 uncultured Campylobacter sp. | reverse complement strand
TCACAAGGTGGCTATGGCATAGAGTGGAATGATAAACTAGACATCTCTTGCAATGAGTTATATTATAACGGCAAAGTCATAGACCAAGGAAACTAAATGAATAGCATAGAAGAATTACTAAAAACGCATTGTCCTAATGGCGTGGAGTATAAGCCTTTGGGGGAGGTGTGTGAATATGTAAGGGGTGTGACTTATGCCAAAAATCAGGAAATGCAAGATTTAGATAATGGTGTAAAAATACTTAGGGCAAATAGTATCACTTTAAATAATACTTTAGATTTGAGCGACCTAAAAGCAATTTATAAAAATACAAAAATTAAAGATACACAGTTTCTTAAAAAACAAGATATCTTAATTTGTGCAGGAAGTGGTAGTAAAGAACATATAGGAAAAATTGCTTTTATTGATAAGGATATGGATTTTGCATTTGGTGGCTTTATGGGTGTGATAAGAAGTAAAAAAATTAATAGTCGTTTTTTGTTTTTTTATTTGGCTAGTGAATATTTTAGAATTTTTCTTAAAAAAGAGCTAAAGAGCTCCACTATTAATAACTTAAATTCTGCCTTGATTAATAGATTCCAAATCCCAATTCCACCTCTAATAGTGCAAGAGAAAATAGTAAGCATTCTCGATACCTTTACAGAGCTAGAAGCAGAGCTAGAAGCAGAGCTAGAAGCAAGAAAGAAGCAATACGCCTACTACCGCGAAAAATTACTAAGCTTTGATTATCTAGATTCTATCACGGGGGGGGCATTAGTTATATGGCTTTGGGTGAAGTGTGCGAAAATATTTTTGCTGGAGGAGATTTACCAAAAAACTATATCAAATCAACAAAACCAAAAGAAAATTTTATATATCCAATCTATTCAAATGGAACAGATGACAAAGCACTTTATGGATTTTCAAATACTTATAAAATAGATAAAGAAGCAGTTACGATTTCAGCAAGAGGAACAATTGGTTTTAGTCAAGTAAGAGATAAGTATTTTACACCAATCGTTAGATTGATAGTTTTGATACCCAAAGACAATATGCTTACTCCAAAGTTTTTGAACTATACTTTACAAACAATTACAATCAAAGGCAGCAATACTTCAGGGATTCCACAACTCACTGTACCTAATGTGAAAAAAATCCAAATCCCCCTCCCGCCCCTTGAGATACAAGAAAAAATCGTAAGTATTTTAGATAAATTTGAATCTTTAGCTAATGACTTAAGCGAGGGGCTACCTGCTGAGATAAAGGCGAGGAAAAAACAATATGAATATTACAGAGAAAAGCTTTTAAGCTTTTAGAATTTTAAAAAGGATAAAAAATGATAAACACAAAACAAAGAGCAGAACTACACAAAGGCATTTGGAAAATCGCTAATGAATTACGCGGTAGTGTAGATGGCTGGGATTTTAAGAGTTATGTTTTGGGATTTTTGTTTTACCGCTTTTTATGCGAGAATCTCAAAAACTATGTGAAGAGTATGGGAGAGGATAATTATGAAAGCTTAGATGATGAGATAGCGAAAAATGGCAAG
>CASFHJ010000069.1 GCA_949294425.1 uncultured Campylobacter sp. | reverse complement strand
AAACAAAAAGACAAATGAGGAAGAAAAAGAGGAAACTGAAGAAGCAGAAAATAAAATGCCCGGCGATCTAGACGCCATGGCTCAAATCGCTAATATGGTAAATGCAAAGGGAGCTAAGGCTTAAAATAAGGTATATCTATCCAGTTTTTAGGGCAACTTTGCCTATAAGTGCCACTTGCATCGTAATAATACGAGCAATCATCATAAAAGCGGTTTGATATGCCTCTTTCATTTATATAACAGGCGTTAAAACAAAAAACAAAAAAAGCTAAGAGAAATGTTTTTTTCAAAATCACTACCTATTCATTTGTCGCCATTTAAAGGGCTCTATTGGGTTTTTATCAGCCCACAAACCCAGTTTTTTCTTTCTTGCTTCTTTCATATCCGTAGCATAAATATCACTATAATAAGTATAAGCCCAAGCAAAGCCATTTTGCACCATTTTTTTATTTATATCCTCTGTGCCTAGCTTTATTATAGCAACTATCCTTGAATATTTATCCTTATCTTTTTGTATAAGTCTTATATTTTTTGAAGCTATCATGGAGGCTAGAAAGTGCCTTGATTTTTGTCCATAAGCTTGTTTACTTTCCGGTGCGTCTATACCAAAAAGTCTTACTCTGTGAAGTTTGTTTTTATCATCTAAAACCTCTATCGTATCGCCGTCTATCACCTTAACTACCCTAGCATTGATAGCTTCTTCATTAGAAAATGAATTTAAAAAAATAGCAAAAACAATAAAAAGTAAAAGCACAAAAAGTCTTTTTGGACTACTTGCAAGTCTTTTGAAATTCATAATCTTATACAAGTTCATAAAACCTCTTTTTTTATTCTTGTAATTATATTAAAATAAGTAAATATTTATTAAAAAAAATTTGGATTCATTATGCTGAGGCTTATTTTAGTGCTTTTTTTATCCTTATTTATAGCTTGTAAAAAAGAGGATATAAGGATAGTAAAAAAAGAAAAACAAGAATACAAAGAGCTAAATTTTTCAAATGAAAGATTAGAGCTTAAGCTGAGGCATAATTGTTTTTTAAGGACGCAAGAGGATAGAAATTTTTATTGTATGCAAGCCTTTTTAAGTCTAAAAGAAAAAAATAAGCTCTATAGTTTTTTAAGCGATAGTAGCTACATGGTGGAAAATGCTCTTGTTTCAAATGCCTTGGAAAAAATTTTCATTTTTACAAATGAATTTTACACTTACACCTTAAGCTTTAACGATCAAAACGCTAGTATTGAAATTTTAAATTTACAAAGCAAAAAAATAGAGCTTAAAGAAGATCTTATAAGGGTAAAAAATGCAAAAACAAATTCTAAAAAATCCTTAGAAAAAACCCTCTTCATAGCTTATGAAGACTTATTTTTTGATGAAAGCTTAAGCTTAGAAGAAAAACTTTTTAATAGCACAAATTCAAAATCCCAAAGTCTATTTGAAAAAGAGCAAAAATGGGAGCTTTGGAGGAAAAATTCCAAAACAAAAGAATTTTTATACAATCTAGCGAATTCAACATATTACATAAAAGACACAAATTCTAGCCTAAGCGATAGTCTTAGCATATCCTTACAAAAAAAAGAAAAAAGTTTTTACCTTTCAGTAAATAATCCACAAAGTTATAAAAATATTTCAATAAAAGACTTTGGATCTTATGAGGATTTTTTTGTATTTAAATTTGAGGAAAATACCTTTTTACTAGCAAAAATAGATAAAAATCTACTTTCTTTTTATAGGGCAAAAAGTGTAGATAAGGGCTTAAAACTAGAAAAAATTTACATAAAAG
>CASFHJ010000068.1 GCA_949294425.1 uncultured Campylobacter sp. | reverse complement strand
CTTTAGAGCCTCTTATTATAAAGCTTGAGAGCGATACATACAAGGAAGCCTTAAAAGAAATACAGACCCTAGCACATAATACAGCCTGGGCTGCTAGGAGATTAAATCTCGATGAGATAGTTGATTTTTGCGTGTTTTGCGAGGATATTATGCAACAAGCTTTGAGATTTGATGGTCCTGCTAGTGCTGAATTTATAGATTGGCTACTTCTTTTAAGTGAGCAATGTGAAAAATATTGCAAATCCTACGAGCAAGATCTTGATATTTTAGCTTTTTTTAATCCTTTGCTTGTTAAACTGCCCGATAAACTTTCAAGATAAGGGGAGCGACTTGGCTTCGACAGGAGTAGGGTGCTTTAGGTTGCATATCGCTTTAGACATAGCGTTAAAAGTCTAGTTAAAATTAAACGCAAACAATACAAAATTCGCTCCTGCTTACGCTAAAGCTGCGTAAGTTCAGTTGAGCCCTGCTTTAAGTTATGCTATCTAGCTTAAAAAGCGGGTTATTTAGATAGCTTAGCCTTAAAAGATGACTATTTTTAAGGCGAAATCCTTGTCTTAGCTAGGACAGAAGTTTTGGAAGATGAGCTTGTCTTAGTGAATTTTTCATCTTTGCTAAGTATGTAGACGCCTTTAGTGTTTTATTTTTGGACAGGGGTTCGATCCCCCTCGCTTCCACCATTTTTAGCTGGATTAAAAATTTAATTGTAACAAAAAAGAAGATATCTTTAAAAAAATACTCGTTTTTCTTAGAATTTAAAGATATTTTTTTTATAATGCAAGGCTAGTAAGTCCTTATGACTACAAAAATTTAAATTCTAATTTTAGTTTCTAGCTTCTTTTAGAATTTTTTTAAAATACCCAAAAGGAGAAAGTATGAAAAGATTGTGTTTAAGCATGGCTATGTGCGTAGGTCTTTTTTTCGCAGCTTGTTCTGATAGCAGCAAGAAAGAAGGCAATGCCACAAGTGCTGACTCAAAAAAGGTTGTAGAGATAAAATTCGCACACGTTGTTAGTGTAAATACCCCTAAGGGTAAGGCGGCTGATTTTTTCGCCAAAAGAGCTGAAGAGCTTAGCAATGGTCGTATAAAGGTGCATGTTTTTCCTTCAGCACAACTTGTTGATGATGACAAGGTTTTTCAAGAGTTGAAAAGAAATAATGTGCAAATGGCAGCACCTTCCTTTTCTAAATTTACACCTATAGCTAAGGAATTTAATCTTTGGGATGTGCCTTTTATCTTTAGAGATACAGATCATTTGCACAAGGTTATGGACGGAGAGGTAGGACAAATCCTAAAAGATGTGATTTCTTCTAAGGGTTACATAGCTCTTGAGTATTGGGACGCCGGTTTTAAGCAATTTAGCACAAATAAAAAACCTATAATAGTTCCAAGCGACGCAGAGGGTCAAAAGATGAGAATTATGTCTTCTAAGGTTTTAGAAGAGCAAACTAAGGCTATAAAGGCTATACCACAGGTTCTTCCTTTTGGTGAGGTTTATTCTGCCTTGCAAACAGGAGTTGTTGATGCAGCTGAAAACCCGCTTTCAAATTTATATAATTCTAAATTTTATGAGGTTCAAAACTCTATAACCATGTCAAATCATGGATATTTAGGCTACTTAGTAGTTGCTTCTGAGAAATTTTGGAATGAGCTTTCACCTGATTTGCAAGATGTAGTTAAACAAGCTATTAGAGAGGCTACTATATATGAAAGAGAAGAAAGCGAAAAAGAGGAAGTATTGCTTCTTCAAAGATTAAAAGAAAATGATAAAACAGGTACTGCTGTTTATGAGCTTACTGAGGAGCAAAAAAAGCAGTGGCAAGATCTTATGATTGGGATTTATCCTAAATTTTATGATTTAGTAGGTAAAGACTTGATAGAAAAAACACTTAATACAAAGTGATTTAAGTATGTGTTTTTTATCTATGCTTAAGAAGCCCTTTTTATGGGCTCATCACAATAATGCCCTTAGATCTTTCTTTGAACTTTTAGATAAGATCATAGCTACTATTAACAAAAACGTAGCTGTTTTTGGACTAGCCCTTGGTATACTAATAACTGCTATAAATGTTTCCATTAGATACATAGCCTCTTTTTACCCAGATATAGGCTCTCTTACCTGGGCTGAAGAGGTAGCAAGATACTGCTTTTTGTGGTCTGCATTTTTTGGTGCGGCTTATGGTTTTAGAAAAGGCGTTCATATAAGTGTAACCACCGTTATAGAGATGTTTCCACCGGCACTTGCTAAGGCTTGTGTGCTTTTTGCTCATGTTTTAAGCTCTGTATTTTTGGCTTATATGTTTTATGCAAGTGTTGAGGTTTGCCTTTTAAATAAAGAAATGGGATATATGAGTGAGGCTTTGCATTCTGTGCCTTTGTTTTACTTTTTGCTTTGTCTGCCTATCTCATTTTTAGGTGCAACTTACCGTTCTATAGAAAAAATTTATGAAATTTCTTTCACAGATGCTAGATACGTGGTTAAAAATGCAGAAGCTGAAATGATACACGATATGGTTAAAAAGGATTAAGAATGAGTGTTTTAGTTTTAATGCTTTTGCTTTTTGGCTTACTCTTACTAGGTGTGCCTGTAGCTATATCCTTAGGTGTTTCTGCTGTCCTTACTATGATATTTTTTAGCTCTCATGATATTTTAGCTGTGCCTGAGACTATGATTTCTGGTTTAAAACCTGCCTTAATGGCTATACCTATGTTTATCTTAGCAGGTTCATTAATGAGTAAGGGCTCATCAGCTAAGAGAATAGTTGATTTTGCAAAAAGCTTGGTGGGACATTTGCCGGGTGGACTACCTATGAGTGCAATTTTAGCTTGTATTATCTTTGCTGCTGTTAGCGGAAGCTCTCCTGCTACTGTTGTGGCTATTGGTTCTGTTATGTTTGTGGCTTTAAAAGAGGCTGGTTATCCTAAAAGCTATTCAGTTGGTGCTATAACCTCTGCTGGAAGTCTTGGAATTTTAATACCTCCTTCTGTTGTTATGATAGTTTATGGAGTAACGGCTGAGGTATCCATAGAAAAGCTTTTTATGGCTGGGGTTGTTCCGGGCATTATGATAGGGCTAATGATGATGCTTTACGCGTATTTTGGTGCTAAAAGGCTTGGTTTTAAATCACTTCCTGCTGCTAGTTTTAAGGAGAGATGGCTTAGATTTAAGGAGGCCTTTTGGGCTTTACTTATCATCTTTGTGGTAATAGGCGGAATTTATGCAGGTATCTTTACTGCCACAGAAGCGGCTGGTATCTCTGCAGTTTATGCCTTTATAGTTTCTATCTTTGTTTATAAGGATATAAAATTAAAAGATCTTTATGAGGTATTTTTAGATGCTGCCATAACTACTGCTATGATATTTTTTGTCATAGGCTTTGCTGTGGTTTTTGCGCATTTTTTAACAAGCGAGAGAATTCCTCACATGATAACAGAGTATTTAGTATCTATAAATATGACTTGGTGGGTATTTTTAATCCTTGTAAATTTGGTGCTTTTTATAATGGGTCAGTTTATGGAGCCAAGCTCTGTTGTTATGATAATGACTCCGCTTTTGTTACCTATAGCCTTGCAGCTTGGTATAGATCCTATACATTTTGGTATAGTTATGATAGTAAATATGGAAATAGGTATGCTAACGCCTCCAGTTGGGCTAAATTTATTTGTGGCTAGTTCTTTAACTAAGCTTTCTTTAAAAGATGTTACGATTTCGGTTTTACCTTGGCTTATAGTTCTTCTTGTAGGCTTAATCCTTATAACTTACATACCAGAGATTTCTTTATTTTTACCGAATTTAATATCAGGATAATGCTAGCTCTGTGCTAGCATTTTTTAAGGAAGATCTATCTTAAGAACCTTTGATTCTAGCATCTTAGGTATAAAAAGTGTTTTTCCATCTGTGCTCATATCAGCTGGTCCGCCCATGTTTGAAGGCTTTTCCTTGCTTATCTTACCCTTGCTGTTATATCTATACAAGGTGCCGTTTTTTCCGTCCTCCCAACTAGAAAAAAGTATATCTTGATTTTTTGCATAAACTATACCATCAAGAGGACCTATAGGCTCACTTAAGCTTTTTTGTGTCTTATCATCTAGCTTTATGCTTACTAATCTGCCCTTTTCTTTTCCAGCTGCATCATAAGTAACTGTGTAAAGAATTTTTTTATCCTTGCTTAGCAAAAGTCCGTTTGCTCCCATGAATTCTTTGTTTAGTTTTACAAAGTCTTCTATTTTTTTATCTTTTATGCTAAATTTGTGAATTATACCTGTGCCTGTATCGCTTATAAAGGCATTATTATCATCGAGTAAAACTATATCATTTAAAAACACCCCACCCTTTACATCTATAGCAAAAAGCTCTTTTTTACTTTTTAGATCAAAGGCAAGAATTCTATCTATATCAAGAACTATCAAAGTATCTTTAACATTTGCCATACCTTTTGGGGCGTTTAACTTGGTTATAAATTTAGCTTCTATGATATTGCCTTCTTTATCTAGCTTTGAT
>CASFHJ010000067.1 GCA_949294425.1 uncultured Campylobacter sp. | reverse complement strand
ACAAAGCTTGGAAATTTTTTTATGCTCTTTTAAAAGTATTTCTATGCCTATGCCGTTTAAATCTCCTACACTAATGGCTATCTTTTGCATATAAGCTCTTTCATTTCTAAAATAGCTCTTTTAAAGCCCACAAAAACAGCTCTTGCAACTATGCTTTGTCCTATGTTTAGCTCTATTATCTCATCTATCTTAGAGATTTCTTTTACATTTTTATAATTAAGCCCGTGTCCAGCAGCCACCTTTAAACCAAGCTCTTTTGCCTTTTTAGCACAGAATTTAATTTTAGCAAGCTCCTCATCTAAGGCAATAAAAAGCTCTTTTTTTGCTAGGGCTAAATCACTTAAGGCATAGGGCGTTCTTGATATATTTGTAAAAATGGCATTATATAAATTTGCAAACCTACCGGTGTGAAGCTCTATAAAATCAGCTCCTAAATCACTAGAAAGTTTCACATCATCTAAATCTGGCTCTATAAATAAGGAAACCTCTATCTCATTTTCTTTTAAAAGCCTGATATTTTCTTTTAAATTTGAGATTTTTAAATTTAAGCCTCCTTCTGTAGTTAGTTCCTCTCTTTTTTCTGGCACAAAGCTTAAGCGAAATGGTCTGTGTTTTAAGGCTATATCCATCATCTCCTTAGAATTTGCAGCCTCTAAATTTACTATACTTTTGCAATGTTTTAAGATGTCTTCTAGGTCTTTTTCATTAGTATGTCTTCTGTCCTCTCTTATGTGCAAAGTGATTTGCTCTGCGTATCTTGCTGCTATCATGGCAGCTTCTAATAAATTTGGCTCATCTACCATTCTAGCCTGTCTTAAAACAGCTATATGATCTATATTTACTCCCAAAAGCATTTACAAGTCCTTAAAAATTTAAGTAAAATTATACTCTATTTTTTAAAGGAAAGATATGATTTTAGGTATGGATTTAGGCTCAAATACCCTAAGAGTAGCCCAAATGAATGAAAACTTAGAGCTTGTTAAGGAGGCTGAATTTAGCATAGGTGCTGCTAGAAATTTAGCTAAAAGCGGTGAAATTTCAAAAGAAGCCATAGCTCTTTTAAAAAAGGCTCTTTATGAGCTTAAGGAAAAAGATTTTTCTTTTGATAATGTTAGAGCAGTAGCAACAGCAGCCTTTAGAAAGGCTAAAAATACCAAAGAAATTTTTACTGAGTTAAGCAAAGAATTTGGGATAAATTTTAAGCTAATAGACGCAAAAATGGAAGCTAAGCTCTCTGTGCTTGGCATGAAATATAGGCTAAAAAAACTTGGTATTTTTTCAAGTTCTTATGCTTATTGTGATTTGGGCGGTGCTTCTTGCGAGCTTTCTTTTAAGAATGAAAGCAAAAGTTTTGATTTTGGTATCATAAGTTTTTATGAAAAAAGCCTAAGATATAGTTCTAAAAATTATCATAAGCTAAATTTAAAAAAAGATTTAAAGATAAAAGATAAAAAATTTAGGCTTTACACAAGGATAAAAAATCAAAATTTAAGAAGTATGGCTGTATTAGCCTTTAAAGAAAGTCTTGAAGCAAAAAGCTTTTTAAAAAAATATGCCTGTAAAAAAATAGTCTTAAACTCAGGAGTTCCAACTGCTATACTAGCCTTAAAACAAGGGCTTAGCTACGACAATTATAAAGCAAATTTAATAAATGGTAAAAAATTATACAGGAAAGATTTTTTGCATTTTGCCTTTAAAATTTATAATATGAGCGAAAAAGAAGCCTCTTTATTTCTTGGTAAAAGGAGGAAAAATTATGTAGTGGCTGGCTGCTTTTTGCTTTATGCTCTTTTTGATAAGGAGGAATTAATAGTCGTAGATGAGGGCATAAGAGAGGGTCTTTGCATAGATTTTTATTCAAAAAATGCTTTAAATATCATCTCATAAAATATCTTTTTTTAAGGCATAAACACTAGGCTTAAAATATAAGCTTTTTGATTTTATTAATTAAATTTATATAAAATATTTTGTGATTTAAGTAAAAGGAAAATAATATGAAAAAGGTTTTAGTGCCGCTAGCACAAGGATTTGAGGAGATAGAATTTGTAAGCATTGTTGATGTCTTAAGAAGGGCAAATATAAATGCCATAGTAGCTTCTTTGAGCGAGGATTTACTTGTTAAAGGTGCTCATTATATAGAAATGAAAGCTGATCTTATTTTAAGCAAGGTGAGTGTAAAAGACTTAGACGCTATAGCTTTGCCCGGAGGTCTTGAGGGTATGCAAAATCTTAGCAAAAACCAAGAAATAATTAAAATCATACAAGAGCTAAACAAAGAAAATAAGCTTGTAGCAGCGATGTGTGCCTCTCCTATCGTTTTAAATAAGGCTGGTGTATTAAGCGATGAGTTTAGCTGCTATCCGGGTTGTGAGCAGGGCTTAAGTGGAAAGAGAATAGATAGTGCTGTTGTTGAAAGAGCTAATATCATCACTTCAGCAGGACCTGCAACCGCTATATTATTTGCTTTGGCTATAGTTAAAAAACTATGCGGGGCTGAAGTATACAAAAGCTTATAT
>CASFHJ010000066.1 GCA_949294425.1 uncultured Campylobacter sp. | reverse complement strand
ATCCTAGTATAACACACCAAAATTTTAACGAGGATAAATTCCCACAGCCCTTATCTAAAATGCAAAGTCTCATTTAAATCCTTTTTTATAAAAAAATCAAACCAAAAATATATAATAAATTTGCAAAAAAAAAAAAAACGATTTTAATTAAAGCTTTGTTTGATATAATTTAAGCTTTAAAAAAAATAAAAATTAGTGGAGATTATCATGGGTAAAAAAGAACTAAGCCTTTCTGCAAGGCTTTATTTAAGCTTTGTTTGTGTTATTGCTATTATGCTTTCTATCACTATTTACTCTATATATAAGGTTAATTTCTTAAATGCAAGTCTTAACAAAGCTACAAATGTAAATGCTGCCATACAAAGACAGGCTATAAATTTTAGAGGCTCTGTGCATGATAGATCTATACTAATAAGAGATGCCATTATGATAGAAGATGAGTCTGATTTACAAAATACCTTAGCACTCATAAGAGAGCTTGAAAATAACTATAACAATGCAGATAAGGAATTTCAAAGATTCATTCAAGATAATATCCTAAGCGCAGATGAAATAGCCATGTATGAAAGGATAAATGAGATAGCAAGCCTTACTACTTCAAATTACACAAAGGTGCTTGAGCTTGTGAAAAATAAAGATAAGCAAGGTGCTACCGAGTTAACTCTTAAAGAGCTAAGAATGCAGTTTATAAAGTGGCTAGGTGATATAAATGAAATAATAAATTACGAGGAAGAGCAAAATCAAAAACTAACCCAAATAGCAATAGATGAGTCAAATTCTTTCATTAAGATTATGTCGATAATCCTTATAGTGTCCTCTTTTGTTTCCATCTTGATAGCTTATGTTATATCAAGATATGTGAAAAATTCTCTTGGAGGAGAGCCGGGCTACGTAAATAAGATCATTTCAGAGCTTGCTAGTGGAAATTTAAGCATAAAGATAAAGGATAAATATGAAGGAAGTATTTTAAGCTCTATAGTTAAAATGCAAAAGCAACTAAGAGACATAATACAAAAGGTAGCCACGCTTTCTAGCTCTGTAAATCAAAAGCTTGATATAGTATCTGAAATTTTTGCCAGTGCTAAGCTAAGCTCTGCTAAGCAAAATGATTTATCGCAACAATCTGCTAAAAGCATACACAGCTTAGTTGAAAAGACTAAAAATATATCTAAGATAGCTGATGAAACAGAGCAAAATTCACAAAATACAAAGCAAATTTGCGAGGAAAGCGTATCTGCTGTGCAAGAAACAGCTGCTAAAATGGAGTTGATAGCTGAAAATTCTACAAAAACTTCAGAGCAAATTTCTTTTCTAACAGAACAGGCACAAAATATAGGTGCTAGCACGGATTTAATAAGCGAAATAACAGAGCAAACAAATTTACTCGCCCTAAATGCAGCTATAGAAGCAGCTAGAGCTGGAGAAGTTGGTCGTGGTTTTGCTGTGGTTGCTGATGAGATTAGGCAATTGGCTGAAAAAACTGGTGGAGCTACAGAACAAATAACTATCTTAAATAAAAAAATACAAGAAGAAACCATAGCCACTGCTGGTGCTATAGAAAGATCTATACCTTTGATAATGCAGGGTAAGGACTTAGGCGATAAGATGAGAGAGGATATGCAAACTATACTAAGACAAAGTGATGATAACTTAAAGAAAGCAAGAGACGTAAATAAAGAAATCAGCGAACAAATGAAGCTTATGCAAGACATAGAAGAGGGCATAAATTTAAATGTTGAGCTTTCTTTACAAACCCAACAATCAATAAAAGAAAACGAGAGTATAAGTAAGGAACTAAAAGATATGGTTTATAATTTAGAGCAAGAGCTAAGGTCTTTTAAATTATAAGCTATCTATCATATACATATAGCTTGGTAAGTTTATCTGCACAAAAGGCTCTACAATAGCGCTTTGATAAACTTCATCATCTATGATTTCTTTCACAAGACCTACAGGCACACCAGAAAAAAATACCTCATCAAGTCCGCTTGTGTAGATGGTATCTCCTACTTTTATATTCTTAGTCTTTGGTATAAATTTTATGCTTATCTTATCTCCAAGCCCTTGTAAAACTCCGGGAACCTTGTCCTTTCCTATGTAAACTGAAAAGGTGCAATCCTCATTTTGCTGTAAAAGAGCCATAGGTCTACTGCCATCAAGCACTGCTATTCCTGCTGTGTAGCCTTTGTAGATAAGACCTTTATTTTTATTACCCGTAAATTTTGTGCTAGAAAGCCACAAGCGACTATAATCATCAAGCCTAACATAAGATATAGCTCTTACTAAGGAAACTTGTGGAAAATACTGGCTTGAGTTTTTGTCCTCTAAAAGTAAATTTAGCTGGTTGGCAAAGGTTGCAACTAGGGCATTTGCCTCTTCTAATTTTTGATTTTGCTCTCTTAAAAGCTCTATTTGTTTGGCTTGATTAAAATGTTTGCTTACAGAATTTACAACATAAGAGCTTGCATTGTAAATAGAATTTATAAAAATATCATTTATTTTTAAGACATTATTTTTGATATTGTCTCCGTAATAAAGAGAGACAAAGATCAAAAAAGATAGTATCAATATAACATAAATTCTACTCTTCATTTGTTAGTTGTTTTAGTAGGGCTATTTCTTCTAAAATTTTACCTGTGCCTCTAGCAACGGCTAAAAGAGGTTCATCTGAGATGTAAACAGGTAGCTTTACCACCTCTGATAAATACTTATCAAGTCCCTTTATCAAAGCTCCACCTCCTGTTAAAACTATACCATTTTCAACTATATCAGAGGCTAAATCAGGCGGCATAGACTCTAAAACCATCTTGAGTGCATCAGCTATTTCTTTTAAATTTTCTCTCATAGCCTCTCTTACATCTTCACTTGTTAGCTCTATCCTAGCTAAAAGTCCGCTTACTTGATCCCTACCTTTTACTATCATGGAAAGCTCTTTTTCGCTTTGATAGGCTGAACCTATGGAAATTTTTATTTCTTCTCCAGTTCTTTCGCCTATTACTAGGTTGTATTTTTCTTTTACGTAGTTTACTATGCTAGTATCAAGTTTGTCTCCAGCGACCCTTATGGATTTTGAGATTACAAGCCCTCCAAGCGAGGTAACGCCGATTTCTGTCGTTCCTCCACCTATGTCAACTACTAAATTTCCCTTAGGCTCTTGTATGGCTAAATTTGCACCTATAGCAGCTGCCATAGGCTCTTCTATCAAGAAAACCTCTCTAGCACCAGCACTTAACGCAGATTCTCTAACAGCCTTTCTTTCTACCTGAGTTAAACCATAAGGCACTGATATAACTATCCTTGGTCTTAGGAAATTCTTTCTTTTATGAGTTTTTTCTATGAAATACCTAATCATCTTTTCAGTCATATCAAAATCAGCTATAACTCCATCTTTCATAGGTCTTACAGCTTCTATGTTGGCAGGGGTTTTACCAACCATAT
>CASFHJ010000065.1 GCA_949294425.1 uncultured Campylobacter sp. | reverse complement strand
TATCGCTACAAAAACCAAAAAATTAAAAAGAATAAACAACATAATCTCACATTCCAAAGCGAATGGGAAACCAACAAAGAAAAAGGCGATAAATACGAACTGCAGATTCTAAGATATTATAAAAAACAAGGCTATAAGGTCTATCCACAAGGGTTTATAAAAGGCAAAGCCGATGGTGGCTTGGGAGTACAAACAGGTAAAGTAGGAGCATTTACGAATCTTTATGGACGATTGTGCGGCGTATGTAGAGAAAAACCACAAGATATTTGCTAAAAAGAATGTAAGGTGAGTTTTTATAACCAGCTGTGAGAATCTAGACTATGGTGTAAAGAAATTTTTAGATGAAAATGATGTGGAGTATAAAATCGTGGCTTATGTAAAATAGGGAATGCATATACCGCTTTTAGTTTAAAGTGTAGTTTTCACACTTTTTGTTATAATTTTAAGATAATTTATACGATACTACACAAAAGAGAAAGAATGAAACTCCAAGAGATACTAAAAGATAGCGATTATAGCCTAGATTTGTTTAGTTTGGATTCTATTAAGAAGCTAGAATCTAAAATATTTACAAAAGATTCTAAGATGGGAGAGAGCAAAACCAATTTGCAAATTTTAAATACAAAAACACAGTATTATATTCCCTGCCTTATCCGCGATAAAGACATAAAGCTCACTCCAGAAGAGGTAGTGCGCCAACTCTACCTTGATAAGTTAATCAACGAATATGGCTACCCAAAAAATAGAATCCAAGTGGAATATGCCGTGCATTTTGGGCGTGAGGTCAAAAGAGCAGATATTGTGATAATGGATAAGCTTCAAATCACAAGCGTTTATATTATCATTGAGGTGAAAAAACCAAAACTAAAAGATGGCAAAGATCAGTTAAAGAGCTATTGTAATGCCACGGGTGCGACTATGGCAGTGTGGAGCAATGGCTTACAAATAAGCTATTTTCACAGAAAAGATCCAAATTATTTTGAAGAAATCCCTGATATTCCCAAAAGTGATAAAACCCTTAAAGATATTTTACAAGAGAAATTCACCTTTGCTGACTTAATAGGTATAGATATTTTAAGAACACAAAAGCGGAGCTTAAAAACTATCATTAAAGATATGGAAGATGAAGTTTTAGCAAATGCTGGAGTAGATGTTTTTGAAGAATGCTTTAAGCTTATATTTATAAAACTCTATGATGAGCTAGAGGGAGCAAGAAATAAAGATAAGAATTTAGAGTTTAAAAACTATGGAGAATCTGATTCAGAGCTTAAAAATAAAATCGACAATTTATTTGCTAAGGCAAAGGAGAAATGGGAAGGTGTGTTTAATAGTGATGAGAAAATCCGCCTTAGCCCATCGCACTTAAGTGTCTGTGTGGCTTCACTCTACAAAGTGAAGTTTTTTAACTCTAACCTAGAAGTGATTGATGATGCCTTTGAGTATTTGGTAAATAAATCTGCTAAGGGTGAGAAAGGGCAGTATTTCACACCCCGCTATGTGATAGATATGTGTGTGAAAATGCTAAATCCCAAGGAAAATGAAAGTATGATAGATACTGCTAGTGGGAGCTGTGGCTTTCCTATCCATACTTGCTTTTATGTGTGGAGAAATATTTATAGGCAAAAGGGCATAGAAGCAAGCCATCTTTTTACCGCTGAAAAGAAAATACCAGAATGCGAAGATTATGTAAGAGAAAAGGTTTTTGGCATTGATTTTGATGAAAAGAGCGTGAGAGTGTCTAAAATGCTAAATTTAATTGCAGGTGATGGGCATACAAATGTGCTGTATCTTAACTCTATTGATTATGAGCGGTGGGAGGATTGGGTAAAAGATGATGAGAGTTGGCAAGATGTGTATTTTGATGGCTTTAAAAGGCTTAAAAAATTGCGTACTACAAAGAATGAA
>CASFHJ010000064.1 GCA_949294425.1 uncultured Campylobacter sp. | reverse complement strand
ATGAAAGGCTGTTTATGTTTAATAAAGTTGTTTTGGTTGGGACTTTAACAAGGGATATAGAGCTTAGATACACCCCTTCAGGCACTAGTATAGGTTCTTGTGCTATAGCTGTAACCAGAAGATTTTCAGCCATGAATGGGGAGAAAAAAGAGGAGACTTGCTTTATAGACATAAGCTTTTTTGGCAGAACGGCTGAGATAGCAAACCAATACCTTTCAAAGGGTTCTAAGGTTTTGATAGAGGGCAGATTAAGACTAGAGCAGTGGAATGATCAAAATGGACAAAGTCGTTCTAAGCATAGCATAGCCGTTGAAAATATGGAGATGCTAGGCTCATCTACTCAAAAAGTCCAAAGCTCAAATCCTTACTCCCAGCAAAGTTCTTATCCAAGTTCAAATACCCACCAAAACCAAAACTCTTACCAAACTTCCTCTTATCAACAAGAAGAAAAGATAAAAGAAATCGATGTGAGTGATTTTGATATGGATGATGGTAAGAGTGAATTACCATTTTAAAGGAGAAAGATATGGCTGAAAAAAAGAAATATTCAAGAAGATACTGCAAATATAGTGAAGCAAAGGTTGAATTTATAGATTATAAAGATACTGCTATGCTTAAACATGCTCTTTCTGAGAGGTTTAAGATAATGCCTCGTCGTTTAACAGGCACTAGCAAAAAGTATCAAGAAATGGTAGAACTTGCGATAAAAAGAGCAAGACATGTAGCCTTGATACCTTACATAGTTGATAGAAAAAAGGTTGTTAGCAATCCTTTTGAAAATCTTTAATCTTTTGCACTAAGGTTTTTTCCTTAGTGTTTTTTAAAAATTTTCATCTGGATATAAAAAGATTTTTTCATTTACAAAGATTTCCTCATTTACACCCTTTGCCTCGTTTAACAATACTGATATGTTTGCTATTATGATATTATCTTTACTTAAATTTGCATCTTTATTAGTGTAAGTAAATGTGAAATTTTCACACTCTCTTAAGGGGTAGAAATATTGTATCAAAACCTGTGCATTATCATAAGCGAATTTTATCTCATCTAAGCATTGCTTACCTTTGTTTTTTGCTTCATATAAAAAATATTTAGCAAGTTCTCTTGAATCCCTTGCTAAAATTTGAGCCTGTGTGTATAAAAAGATATTTTTCATGTATTTTGGTATATAAGCACTTTTGTTTATCGAAAAAATGCTAAAAAAGCTTACAAAAAGTAAAAGCATTATACAAGCAAGTAGTAAAAAAGCCCTTTTCACTCAAAGCTCCATTTATGAAAGCATTTTAAATTCTTTTGACAAAGTGTTATTTTAAAGGACTTATCCTCTTTTTTTATACTAAAATCTCTTAGGTTTTCAAGCAGTATAGAGGTTTTATCATTGTATCTGTAAAACAAAATACCCTCTCTTAGAAAAAAAGAAATTTCTGTATCTATAAGCTTATAAAAACCGCTAAATTCATCGTTTAAAAATAGTATATCTTCTTTGTTTATAGGCCTTACATTATATTCTTTTTTCTCTTTTAAAGAAAAAAGTCTTAAGTTTTCATCTTTTTTATTATGCATAATTTTTTGTTTTTCTAAGATTGATAGCCTATTAGAAGCTGTGAAATTATCAGCAAGAAAAAAGCTTTTAGGAGAGTAATATGAGTTTTCCTTTTTTAAAATTACACCAGAGTGGTTTATTAAGAGTGTATTCTTTCTTAAAGATAATATAGCATCATCAAAGATGGTGCAAGAAAAATACTTTTCAAAACTTTTAAAATTTATGCATTTTTTTAGAATTTTATCTATGAAAATTAGGCTTAAATTTAAATTTATCATATTTTGAACTAAGTCTTTATCTTTCTTGTAAAAATGGCTTATATTAAGTAGAGGTTTTGATAATAATACTAGCACTATAACAAAGATAAGTAAGACCAGTATGCTTTCAAAAAGACTAAAGCCCTTTTTCATCTTTAAAATGTTGCTTATAGTGAGTGTTATTAGGCTTTATGCTATAGAATTTGAAATTTTCATTTGAAGCTTCTTCTATGCTAAAACCGAGTGTATCTAAATTTTTTATGTAAAGCTCTATGTGTTTTTGTGCTAAATTGTTATTTTCCAGCTCTTTTTCTAGCTCAAATATATCTTGATTTATAAAAAACATAGATTTATTTTTAGTAAAACTAATATAGCTTTGATAGAACAAAAGAAATATCAGGCTTAGCAAAAAACTCGCAAATATAGCTTCAAGTAAGGAAAATGCCCTCATTTTTGCAAGGCTTTAGAAAAGGCTTTGAAAAATGCATATCTTAGCCCTTCTTCTTCTAGTGCTTTAACTCCTTTTATACTGACTCCAGCAGGAGAGCAAATTTGCTCTTTTATAAGAGCGGGGTGCTCTTTTTCTAAAAGCTTAGCAAATCCTTTAAATAATGATCTCGTAAGCTCATAGCTTAATTCATTTTTAAGTCCCTCGCATAAACCAGCATTTGCCATACTTTCAGCTACTAGCGATAAAAAGGCTGGAGAACAACCACTAATTAGCATTGCAGGATCAAATAGCTCCTCTCTTTCAAGCTCAAAAGCGTCTCCAAAGCTTTTTATCAGTTCTACTATCTCATCTTTAAAAAGATTATTATCAAGTATGAAGCTTGTAGTTGATTGCTTATACTTAGCGGCTATATTTGGCATAATTCTTGCGTAGTTTTGTGCCTTTATGACTTTTAGGCTTTCTAGTTTTGTACCAGCTAAGACAGATATTAGCATTCTTGCCTCACCTTTTAAAAGGATAGATAGCTTATCTAGCGCGTAGGGTTTAAAGGCTAGTATGATATTTTTATTTTCTATGCTAAAGTCTTTATATAGACTAGTTTTTATACCTTCTTTTTGAAAAAAAGAAAAAGAGCTTTCATTTCTAGCTACTATACATAGATTGTATTTATCCTTAAGTCCTATGGCTAAAGCCTTAGCCATAGAGCCATTTCCTAGAATGTAGATTTTATTTTTCATCTTTTTTTATGTAGTTTGAAATTTGCTCAGCCTGTGAAAAATCTGGATAATCTTTTGGATCAAGTATGATTTGAGCCATAGTGTTATTATCCCAGTTCACAAGCATAGGTGCTAAGAAATTTAGTCTTGATTCATTAACATCTTTTTCGTGCAAGGCTACTATTATAAAGGCTTGTCTTTTTGATTCTTTATTTAGTGCAAGTAGTTCTTGATAATAAAGTGGTATATCAAAGTCATATCCAGGTCTTATAAGCTGGGAGTCTATAAGCACAAAGGTGAAGTCTTTTCCATCTTTGCTTTGTATCTTAGAAAATATATCATCTATCGTTGAGAATTCTACATTTTTTGTATCTTCAAAACCCAAAATAGGGCACTTAACCGTTAAATTCATCTGTCCTTCCTTCTATTGTGATGAGTAATTCTATCACAAATAAGCAAAAAGAATGCCAAATTTTATATTTATTTTAAAAAATTCTAGCTATAAAAGCTAGAATTTCATACAAAAAATGCCACCTTTGCTAGGACTACTATCACAAGGCTTAAAAGTAGTATTATATGATGTGTTAGTTTTATAGGATTTTCTCTTTTTAAGACAAGCTTAAAGATAAGAGCATTTATAACTAAAAGAACTATGAGAAGAGCTAGCATTATCTTTATCATCAAAAGCTTTTGTAAAGGAGTGTTAAAAAAGCCAAGCTCTGAGTTTAAATAAGTACTCATCATAGCTCCTCCGCTTAAAACAAGTAGCAAAAGAGCCACAGGGATTATCTTAATAGCTCTATTCATCATAGGAGCTATAAGCTCATCAGCCTTTTGACCTAAAGATCTTTTAAGCACTGAAAATAAAAATACATCAGCAAAGATAAAACCCACAAAAACTATAGCACATAGTAAGTGAAGTGTTAAAAAATAAGGATACATAGCTTGCATCATCTTACCTTGAAGTAGGGGTGTCATGCACTATGCTTACAGCACCATTTATATCGCTAAGTATAGCACAAGCTGCTTCAGTTCCGCTTCCCATAGCGCAAGCTATCATGGTTGTTACACCAGAGGCAAGTCCAGCCACGTAAATTCCATCTTTTATCATTTGTCTACCGCTGTGTTTTAGGCAAATTTTATTTGGTTTATTCATAAGCTTATGTTCTGTTACTATGTCTCCAAGCCCCTTTATATCAAATCTTGAAGCACCTGTTGCTAGTATTACATAATCTGATTTAAATTCTTTATCCTTTGTTTTGCTTACAAAAGCACCTTTTTCTCCGCTTATTTCAAGCACTGTATCGTCTACATAATTCACAGTTAAAAAGGCTGAAATTTGCTCTCTTGTTTTTTCTAAAATTTCTTTTCCTTGTATGGCTTTTGGAAATAAAGGCACATTATAAACTGCCACCGCACTTATATCAGCCTTGCCATCATCAACTATAGTTATATCAAAGTCTAGATCCTTGTTTTTAGCTGAACCAAAAAATAAGGCAGCACTAAGACCTGATATGCTTCCACCAACTATGAGTATTGATTTTTTCATCGCATCTACCTTTCGTATTTAAATTTTAGTATAAATTTAAACCTTTTCTTATAAATGTAAGGTAAATGCGCTTAAGTTTACTTTTTCTTTTTTATCACTATTTCATTTTCTTTTGCATCTATTAGCAATTCATCATCTGTTTTTAACTCATCGCTTAAGATCATATCACTAAGTTTATCCTCTATCATATCATATATGGCTCTTTTTAAAGGTCTTGCACCAAAGTCCGCATCAAAGCCCTCATTTGCTATTAAAAGTGCGGCATCTTCGCTAAGCTCTGCCTTTATTCCCTTATTTTCAAGAGATTTTTGCAAGTCCTTAAACAAGAGCTTAACTATCTCGTAAGCCTCGTCTTTACCTAGAGGATTAAAGCTTATTATATCATCTAGGCGGTTTAAGAATTCTGGTTTAAAAAAGTTCTTAAGTTCAGCTTTTATAGCCTCTTCTTGCTCTTTTCCTTTTAAGTTTATTATAGCATTTGAAGCTATGTTTGATGTGAGGATTATTATGGTATTTTTAAAATCAATAGTAACACCCTTGCTATCTGTAGCCCTGCCATCATCTAAGATGCCCAAGAGTATGTTAAATACATCTTTGTTAGCCTTTTCAACCTCATCAAATAAAAGCACAGAATAAGGCTTTCTCCTCACTGCTTCTGTAAGCTCTCCTCCTTCCTCGTGTCCCACATAGCCCGGAGGCGCTCCTAAAAGCCTTGATACGCTGTGTTTTTCCATAAATTCACTCATATCAAATCTTATTAAAGCCTTTTCATCATCAAATAAAAACTTAGCCAAGGTTTTAGCAGATTGTGTGTTGCCAACCCCGGTAGGACCTAAAAATAAAAAGCTTCCTATAGGTTTGTTTGCGTCATTAAGTCCTGCTTTATTTCTTTTAATAGCCTTTGCAAGTGCCAAAATAGCCTTATCTTGACCTATAACGCTTTGCTTTAGATGCTTTTCAATCTCTAGGAATTTTTTCTTTTCTGAGCTTAGCATTTTTTGCACGGAAATACCAGTCCACTTGCTAAGTATCAAAGCTACTAAATCCTCATCGACTTGATTTTCAAGTAGCACGCCTTCCTCACTCATTTTTTGCCACTTATCCTCTAGGCTTTTTAGCTCTTTTTCTAAATTTGGAATTTGTCCGTATTCTATCTCAGCTACCTTTTGAAAATCACCCTTGCTCTTTGCTAAATTTGCCTCATTTTTAAGGCTATCTATGTCTTTTTTCTTTGAATTTATGTCGTTAAACACAGCCTTTTCGTTTTCAAATTTAGCATTTAGCTTTATTTGCTTTTCTTTTAAATCGCTTAGTTCTTTGGCTATTTCTTGCATTCTTTTTTCATTTTTTTCATTATTTTCCATTTTTAAGGCTTCATTTTCAACTTCTAGGGTTTCTATAGCCTTTCTAACCTTTCTTAAAGAGCTTGGCTCACTTTCTATTTGCATTTTAAGTTCAGCCGCTGCCTCGTCTATTAAGTCAATAGCCTTATCTGGCAAAAACCTATCGCTTATATATCTTTTTGAAAGTTTTGCAGCTGCTACTAAGGCACTATCCGTAATGCTTACATTATGATGAATTTCAAGCTTTTCTTTTATGCCTCTTAGCATAGCTAAAGCTTCATTTAGGCTTGGTTCAGCTACTGATATGGGCTGAAACCTCCTTTGCAAAGCCGCATCTTTTTCGAAATATTTTCTGTATTCTTTAAGTGTTGTAGCTCCTACGGTGTGAAGTTCTCCCCTAGCAAGGGCTGGTTTTAGTATATTTGCAGCATCCATTGAGCCCTCACTCGCTCCAGCTCCAACTATAGTGTGAATTTCATCTATAAAAAGGACCACATTTTCATTTTGTATAGCTTCATTTACCACAGCTTTTAGCCTATCCTCAAACTCTCCTCTGTATTTTGCACCAGCTATTAAGGCACTCATATCAAGGGCGATTATTTTTTTATTTTGCAAGGATTTTGGTACGTCTTTTTTCACTATCCTTTGTGCTAAGGCTTCAACTATAGCCGTTTTTCCAACCCCTGGTTCGCCTAAAAGTATGGGATTGTTTTTTGTTTTTCTTATTAGAATTTGCATGAGTCTTTGAATTTCTTCTTCCCTGCCTATTACTGGCTCTAGTTTGTTTTCTCTTGCTTTTTGAGTTAGATCTAGCCCAAATTTATTTAAGGCATCTAGGGTTTCATCAGCACTTTTGCTATCTATTTTTTTTCCAGCTCTTATGCTTTCAAGTTCTTT
>CASFHJ010000063.1 GCA_949294425.1 uncultured Campylobacter sp. | reverse complement strand
ATTGCTTATGGTTATACCAACATTTGCTCTAGCATTTGTGCCTGGTTTTGAACATATAGGCTATCTTGCACCGATAATACTACTTGTTATTAGGATAGCTCAAGGTATAGCAGTTGGTGGCGAATTACCCGGAGCTTGGGTTTTTATACAAGAACACGCACCAAAAAAACATAAAAATCTTTACATATCCTTGCTAAGTGCTTCAGTTACTGCTGGTATATTGCTTGGAGCCTTAGTATACATAATTATATATAGCATTTTTAGCGAGGAAGAGGTGATAGATTGGGCTTGGCGTCTGGCTTTTGGGCTGGGAGGAATTTTTGGCATTATCTCTGTTTATCTTAGGAAATTTTTAGAAGAAACACCTGTATTTTTACAGATGAAAAAAGATGAAGCCTTGCTTTCCTTTCCTTTAAAAGAGCTTTTTAAGAGAAAAAAATCCTTTTTATCCATAGGCATATCCATGCTTAGCACCTGGGTTTTAACAGCTTGTATACTAATATTTATCTTGCAAATACCAAATTTAAGCCAATCTGTCTTAGGGTTTTGCGCTTTTGAGAAGACTTAATATCAAATTTTAGGGCTTTTTTGCCTTATATCTTGCATAATTTTAATAGGTTTTTTAAGTGATAACTTTGCTGCCTACAAGGTTTGCATAGTATTTTCTATCTTATTTGCTGTATTTACATTTTTATTTATAAGAGAATTTTATAACGAAGAGCCAAATTTAAAGCTTGTGCTTATATATTACGCTTTGAGCTGCTCTTGCGCTGGGATAATGACTTGTTGTCCTATCTTTATGAGTGATGTTTTTGAGCCTAAGTTTAGATTTAGTGGCATCTCTTTTTCTTATAATATAGCTTACGCTATAGCTGGGGGCTTTACCCCGCAATTAGTAGTATTTTTACACTTTTTATCCCTAGAAAATAAGGGTGAGTTTTTATCGCTTAGCCTTTCTTTTTACACCATCTTTATGGCTTTTATAGGAATTCTTGCTTCCTTACTTAGTAAAAAATTTTACGATAAAGCTAAGGATAAATCCTAAACAAGCTATGGCTATTATACTAGCGCTAGAGCTAAGATTTAAGCCATAGCTTAAAAATATACCCAAAACACAAAATAAAGCAGAAAGTAAAAATGATACAAGGATCATGGAAGAAAGGCTTTTAGTAAAGCTTTCTGCGATAAAGCAAGGTATGCTAAGTAGGGCTAAGATGAGTATAAGCCCTACAGCTTGCATACAAGCCACTATACAAAGAGCCATCATACAAAGTAAGAGATAGTGAAAAAGATTTGTTTTAACGCCCCTTAGATATGCAAATTCTTTATCAAAGCTTAAGGCTATGAATTGCTTGTAAAAAATAAGCACCAAGGATAAAAAAACTAAATTTAAAACAAGCAAGTTTAATAAAGAAAAATCAGACACAGTTAAGATAGAGCCAAAAAGATAAACAAATAAGTCATTTTGATAACTTGGGCTAAGGTCTATTAAAACAAGTCCAAAAGCCATGCCAAAGTTCCAAATAACAGCTATAAAATTATCGCTTCTAGCAGGGAATTTTTGGGTAAAAAAAGATAAGATTAAGGCTAAAAAGATAGTAAATAAGGAGGTGCAAACAAGGACATTTAAGGAAAAATAAAAGGCTATGCCAATACCTCCAAAAGCTCCATGTGTAATGCCTCCTGCCATCGGCAAAAGCTTGTTTATCATAGCTAAAGATCCTACTAAGGCACAGCAAAAGCTTACCAAAAGCCCGGCTAAAATGGCATTTACAAAAAAATCATACTCAAAAAGCTCTATCATTTAAAACTTTCTTTTCACAGCTAGAACAAACATCAAAGCTAAATTCTACATCGCAAAAATGATCATGATTTTGTTCTAAGTGTCTTAAGAGCTTTGACTTTGCCTTATTATTTTCGTGCAAGACAAGCTCTTTATTTAAATAAGCTATCTTATTAGCATAGGCTAAAACTATATTTATGTCATGGCAGATACTTATAATGCCAATGCCCTTTTTATGCAAACTTTCTAAGATGTCAAATACAGATATAGCAGCCTTTGCGTCTAAATTTGCACTTGGTTCATCTAGGATTAAAAGCTTACACTCACAAGCCAAGGCTCTTGCTATATAAGCTCTTTGTCTTTGTCCTCCGCTAAGCTCGTTTAAATTCTTATTTTCTAGCTCTTTTATACCAAGCTCTTCCATTAAAAGAAGAGCCTTGTGCCTATCTTTTTTGCTGTAATAACCAAAAAAACTATTATCAAG
This sequence comes from uncultured Campylobacter sp., assembly GCA_949294425.1. Taxonomy (GTDB): domain Bacteria; phylum Campylobacterota; class Campylobacteria; order Campylobacterales; family Campylobacteraceae; genus Campylobacter_D. The sequence goes on along the minus strand of CASFHJ010000063.1, from coordinate 8,577 downwards.
AAAGCCCATTAAAACTAGGTCTATGGTTTTAATGTAAAAATTATTATTTTTTGAAATATCCTGAGGCACGTAGCCTATTTGTCTTGTGTTTAAATTTTCATAAGATATATTTTTATTTTTAATAAGCCTTAAAATTATCTTAGCTAAGGTGCTTTTACCGCCACCATTTGGTCCTATAATGGCTAAAAAATCCTCACTATCATAGCTTAAATTTATATCTTTTAAAACCATTTCTTTAGAATAATAATGGCTTAAATTTTTCATTTCAAAGAATTTCATAGCTCATTCTTTAAAAGACGAAGATAATATGTCAGCACTCTTTAAAAGCTCATTTTTCCAATCCCTTGACAGATGATCTATCTCCTCAAGCCTTGCATTACACTCCTTTGCTATAGTGCTAGCAGCTTCTTTACTAAAGCCTTTTTGTATGAAAATAATCTTGATATTTTCTTTTTTAGCTGTATTGATAAGATTTTGCAAATCCTTTGCCTTTGGCTCTTTGCCATTTATTTGCACTGGAATTTGAATCAAATTATATCTCTTTGCAAAATAAGCCCAAGATGGATGATAAACTATAAATTTGTTGTTTTTTATATCCTTAAATTTAGACTCAAGAACCAAATTAAGCTCATCAAGCTCGGCTAAAAAAAGCTCTAAATTTCTTTCATAAAAGTCTTTATTTTGCGGATAATGCCTTATAAGAGCCTCTGCTATATTTTTAGCTTGAATTTTTACCAAAAGTGGATCAAGCCATATATGAGTATCAAAGGCTTCGTGCTGATGATCATGATGATGGTGATGATGCTTATGATCATCTTCTTTTAAAAGCTCTATTGTTTGCTGGGTTTTTACTATATCTAAATTTTTAAGTGTGCTTTTAAATTTGCTTATTAAAAACTCCTCAAAAGGAAAACCTATGGCAAAATAAATATCGCTTTTTTCAAGCTCTTTTATGGTGCTTGGCTTTAGCTCAAAGCTATGCTCGTCGCTATTTTGAGGGATTAAGACATTTATATCTAAGCTATCCTTTGCTATCCTTTCAACAAAAAAAGCTTGTGGTGGCACAGAAACAGATACCACAGCTTTAGCATACAAAAAAGCAGAAAACAAAAACAAAAGTAAAAAAGATCTCATACACTACTCCTTAAGCTTTGCTATAACATCATCTAGCTTTTTGGCTGCCTTAGTATAATCTCCACTTTTAAGCTCGTTTAAGGCATCTAGAGCAAAGGAAAAATCATCTAGCTCGTTATTTTTTATGTAATAAGAAAGTGCTTCTCTTATGATGGCTGACTTGCTTTTGCCTAGCTCGTTTTTCATCTTTTCTAGCTCCTTGTTTAAGGATTTATCTAAAAATAAAGAAAATTTTATCTTATCATCTTTTTTATTTTTCATCTAAACTCCTTATGCTATCTCGTGGAATTTTATAGACTTTTTACAAATTTTGCAGTTAAAATTTTTCTTCCCACTTTGAATTTTTTTATGTATATTATAAGGCACATCATGAATTTTACCATTACACGCACACTTATAAAGATAAATTTTTACTTCTTGTTCTTCTTCTAGTTTAAACTCAACCTCATTACCATCATCAGTGCTTAACAAAGAGCGTCTATACTGAGCCACCTTCATATCCTCATATAAAATATGCTCTAATAACCACTGCTTTGCTATGATATAAAGCTTTTCTTTTAAATCATTTGTGCTTTTTATGTTTTGTATAAGCTCTATCATAGTTTGAACTATGTTTTTATGTATGGCTTTATGCGCTGCTAATTCTGGATAAGATATCATATCCATATATTTTTCCTCATCATAAAAATGATCCTTCATATATGAGAAAAAATCAGCCAACAAATCCTTTATCTCTGCCTTGCTTACAGCCCTATCAGAAATCCTCTCAACATGGGCTGCTAACTCAAAAAGCTTTTTATGCTGTTCATCAACTCTAGCATTATAAACAGAAAATTCATTATCCCACTTAGGCAGCATGAAATACCTTTGCAAACACTTCTTTGTATAGGCAAAAATTATAACATAAAATCAAAAGCACCTTAATATAAAAGCATTCTTTTTTGCTTACTTAGACTTTTTAGAGTAAAATGTGTTAAGATCTTGCAACTCCTCCTTGCTAAAACCAGCCCTTAACCTATCTTTTTCGTTTAAAACCTTACCAGCTAAAACAAAGTCCTTAAATTTCTTACATACTTCTAAAAAAGTATCCTCATCTTTTTTGCTAAATTTCCACCAAATATCTCCCTTACTCACATGCTTTATCTCATCATCTAAAATAATTTTAAGCGTATCTTGTAAATATGAATTTAAATGACTTTTTAAATTTTTAAGCTTATTTAAAACAAAGATATTTGCATCAAGTCCCTTTGCTTCAAGCCCTCTATGAACCACTGCCATTCTGTATTTTAAAGAATTTGTGGTGGCATTTAAAGCTAAATTTAAGGCATCATGTGCTGTGAAATCTCCATACTCAAAACCAAGTTCTTGCAAGGCTTTTTGCAAGAGTAAAAAATGTCCTATCTCCTCATCAGCAACCTCCAAAAAATCAGCATAAAAACTCTTTGGCATATCCTTAAAGCGATAAGCAGAATCAAGGGCTAAATTTATGGCTGAAAATTCTATGTGAGCTATTGAGTGTAAAAACTTAGCCAAACTTTCTTTAGAATTTGGCTCTTTTACCCTTCTTATCTTAAGAGCTTGTTTAAAAACAATCCTTGGGTGAGAGGGATCTTTTAAAACGCTTTCTTGCTCGTGATTAAAGATAAATAAATCAAGCTTAAAATTTTCATACAAATCATAAAAATTATGAAATTTATCCTCTATCTTACTGGGGTATAAAATTTTTTCTAGCTCTTTAAAAAATTCTTTCTTCATAATTTAGCCTTTTTAAGTTTTCTTATCAAAAATCTAGCAGGATGAATTTGCTCTACAAATCTTTTTTCAATCCCTAAAGGTTCGTTATTTATAAGGGCTGCTATATACCTAGCTGCTATGATGGCACTTGAAAATCCCCTTGAACCATGGGCTATACTTAGATAAAAATTTGCTAAATTTTTAGCCTCTTTTTGAGCTTGATTTTTAGTATGAAATAAATTTTTATAAGTATTTTTATAAAAATCCTCATCATAAAAAGCCCCAGCTATCATAAATCTATCGCTTGAATAAGAGCGAAAAGAAACCCTGGAAGAAAGCAGATCTAAATCTTTTTCATCTTTTAAAATTTCTTTTATATTTTCTAAATTTTTTTTATCATCTTCTTTGCTAGCTTATTTGCTCTCATTAAGTCTATCATAACTTGCCCCAAAAACCTGCAAATCCTCTTTAGCAACGCAAACATAGCCCTTAGATGAGATAGGATAAGAATTCTTTAAGAAAGGCTTGGCTAAGCTAAGCTGTCCTCTTACCTTGCTAAGCTTCATAAAATCATATTTTACAAAGTCCTTGCTATCGCTTCCCATAGCATAAATAAGCACATCAAAGCCCTCTTGTTTAGGCTTATCCTTAAAATTTAAGCTAAAAAAATCCTTATAAGAAAAGCCTAGAAAATCATGCTCAAGATGAAGTTTCGCCCCACTTTTTAAAAATAAATCCTTGCATATTTTTTTAGGATCTAGATTAAAGCCGTCCTCTAAGAAAGCCTTGTTCTCATCTATATTAAAAAGTATGTTAGAGCTTTGTTCTAAAAATCTTTGTTTCATGAGGTCATTATAGGCTAGTTCAAGCACCCCACTTGGACAAAGAGCTAAAATTTGTCTATAAAATCTACAAGCCTCATAAAAAGCAAATTCGCTAAATTCTCCTAGCAAAACACCTTTTTTAAGTATCAAGGAGCTTAAAATAGCACTTTCATTACCACTTGCACCACTTGCTATCTCCTTAGACTTTTCGAAAAGTTCGCATTTTATACCTCTAAGAGCTAGTTCGTAAGCAAGGCTAAGTCCAGCTATCCCAGAACCTATAATAGCTACTCTTGAAACTTTTTTTTGATAAGTTCTAGCAAAATAAGCCTTATTATCTTTGATCTCAAGCCCCTTAAAACTAGCAAGTATCATCTCTCTTTTTTTAAAGCCTCTTTTCTTTTGCACTACAAAACCAAATTTTTTAAGATTTTTTTGTAAGGCTGAGGAGGCTGAAAAGGTATGTAAGGTGGTATTTTCTTTGCTTAATCTTGCAAGTTCTTTTATGATAGACTCATCAAAAAGCTTAGAATTTTTTTTAGGATTAAAGCCGTCTAAAAACCAAACATCAGCCTTAAAATCAAGCTCTTTTACCCCGTTTTCATCTTTAAAAACCAAATCTAAAAAGGCATTTTTAAAATAAAAACGATATATTCCCTCTTTGCATTTTGGATAAAAGCTTAAAAAATACTCTAAATTCTCTTTAAATCTTTCATAAAAGCCAAGCTTTTTATAAAGCTCTCTTAAATATTTAGGCTCTATATAAAATCCCTCTAAACTCACATAAAAAAGCCTTTTAGCCTTGTTTTGCTTGTAAAATCTCTCAAGACAAAGAAAGAAATTTAAACCTATACCAAAGCCAAGCTCTGCTATTATAAAATTTTCATCTTCTTTAAAATCAAAGGCATTTGCATATACAAACTCACTTTCTTCTAGGCTATCAAAATAAATATCATCAAAGCTAGTAGAATAAATGGTGTTTTCTCTAAGTTCTATCTGGGCTTTTTTCATCTGTTGTTATAAAAATAACTTTGTATACCATTTGCTATGCCCTGAGCCAATAAATCCTGATAAGACTTGCTAGCAAGTCTTTTGCTCTCGCTTGGGTGAGTGATATAACCAACCTCAACTAAAACAGCTGGCATATCCTGAGCTCCTACTAAGACCCAAAAAGGAGCCTCTCTTACTCCCCCGTCATTTACCTTGTATCTTTTACTTAAAAGGCTTAAGGTATGCCTTTGTATATCTATGGCTAGGCGGTTTGAAGCTATTATCTTTTCTCTACTTAAGGAATGTAAGAAATTTTGCTTAGAAAAATAATTTGCCTCTTCTAAGTCTGATTGATTTTCCTTTTCTGCTATTTCCTTGCTTCTTTCACTTCTTGCTGGGCTTAGAAAAAAGGTTTCAAAACCTTGCATGGAAGAAGCAGCCTTTTTATTTGGTGCTGCATTTGCATGTATAGAAATAAACATATTTGCCTTTTTATCATTTGCTATCTTTGTTCTATCTCTTAAATTTATAAACCTATCATTTGACCTTGTATAATAAATCTTATAGCCTTTTTTCTTTAATTCATTTCCTATCTTTAAGGCAATGGATAAAACTATGTCTTTTTCAAGTAATTTCCCATTTACAGCCCCCCCGTCCTTACCGCCGTGTCCTGCATCTATGACTACTATTTTATTATTTTGGCTTTTTGTGCTAGGACTTATGTCCTTACCATCATCAAAGCCCTTAATACCTATAAAAAGCTCCTTATCATCAGCTATTTTTTCTAAATTTATTTTTTTATCCGAGCTTACCACCACTCTTGCTATGCTTGGGGTGTATTGAAGTATTGTTATCTTAGTATCCTTATCTAGGCTAACTTCCTTTCTACCAGTATCTAGTATGGCTTTGAAATTTATGATACTTCTATAGCCATTCTTATATTTCATAGAAAATTCTTGCAAATCTTTTTCATCTATGTCAGCATTTAAGCTCATTTTAAGACCATTTGCCTCTTTAAAAACTCTAGTTATGTAAATTTTAGACTCTGTTTTTTTTGTAGAGGTTTTTTTTATGCTAGATTTTTCAAAGGTGAAACTAAGGCTTTTTGTATCAAAGCTTATCTTACTTTCTATTTCTTTAGCTGTATTTAAAACAAGCCTTGTTATCTTGGGATTAAACTGGGCTATACTTATCTTAACATCGCCAAAATCATAATTTGTCCTAATGCCCTCAAGAGTAGCCTCAAAATCTATTATCTTTCTATAGCTATCTTTGTCTTTTAGCTCTGATATTTTTAGCTCTTTTTTATTTATGGACTCGCTTAGTCTAAGACTAATGCCATTTTCTATTTTTTTAGTATCAAGGACAAATAAATTCTTAGAATAAGCTAGGCTTATACAAAAAAGAAAAAGGAATAAAAGCTTATAAATCTTCGCCATTTACAAGCTTATCCATTAGCTCTTTTACTGAAATCAACTTATCCAAGCGGTAACCATTAGCACCGCTAAAAAACAAGCCCGTATCCTTTTTGCCACTATAAGCATCATAAAGTCTATCAGCTATGCAGTATCCAACCTTTGTGGCTTCTTTTCCTCTTTGACAAGGTGCTACGCAGTTACTTATGCAATTTATCTTAGGACCCATTCTTTTATCTACTAAATTTAAAAGATTTGTTCTAATACCCCTTGCAGGATAACCAACAGGAGAGGATATAAGCTCTATATCCTCTTTCTTAGCAGCTAATAAAACATTTTTAAACTCAGCACTAGCATCACATTCAAAGGTTCCTATGAAACGAGTTCCCATTTGAACGCCGCTTGCACCAAGAGTTATCATATTTTCTATATCTTTTTTGTCCCAAATTCCCCCAGCAGCTATTATAGGAAAGTCTCCCCAGTTTTTTGCTTCTTCTACGACCTTAGGCACTATTTTTTCAAGCTGGTATTCAGGATCAAGGCATTGTTCATAGGTAAAGCCTTGATGACCTCCACTTTTTGGACCCTCAACCACAACAGCATCTGGTAAGCGTTTATACCTACCTAGCCATCTTTTGCAAATTATTTTCAACGCCTTTGCAGATGAAACTATAGGAACTAAGGCTACGTCCTTAAAATCTGCCGTAAATTCAGGCAAATTTGTAGGAAGCCCAGCTCCAGAAACTATAACATTAAAGCCTAATTCACAGGCGTCTCTTGCTATCCTTACGTAGTCATTACTTGCACAAAGTATATTACAGCCCAAGGGCTTATCACCGCAAATTTTTCTGGCATTTTCAATTAAGGCTTTTAAACCAGCTCTTGAGTAAAAATTTTCACTACCATAAGGCTTTAAATTTAGTTCTTTTTTAATATGGCTTCTGTTTTCATAATACCCAGTACCAACAGAGGAAATTATACCAAGACCGCCATTTAAAGATACAGCAGAGGCTAATTTATCCCAGCTTATACCAAGTCCCATTCCACCCTGAAAAATGGGATATTTTATCAGGTGTTTTCCTATCTTTAAAGATTGTAAGTGCATATCATTTAACCTTTAGTCTAGCGAATTTTCTTTTTCCAACCTGTAAGATGTATTCTCCAAGTTTAAGCTGCATTTGCTCATCTTTTACCTTTACTGAATTCACGCTTACAGAATTAGCCTTTATACTTCTTCTTGCCTCAGAGCTTGAACTTTGCAAAGCACACAAAACCAAAGCCTTTGCCAACCAAATTTCACCCTCACACTCATACTCATCAAGCACGGAAGGAAGCTCATTTGCACTATGTATTTTATCAAACTCATCTTTTGCAATTATAGCCTTTTCTTTTGAATGAAATCTAGCTACAAGCTCAAGAGCTAAATTTTCTTTAGCTTTTTTTGGATGAAGACTAGCATTTTTAAGATCCTCTTTTAGCCTCGTAAAATCCTCAAAAGAAATATCGCTTAAAAGCTCATAATAAAGTAGCATTAACTCATCACTTATGCTAAGAATTTTAGCATACATATCATTTGCATTCTCGCTTATGCCTATATAATTACCAAGACTCTTACTCATCTTTTGAACTCCATCAAGCCCCACAAGCAAAGGCATCATAAAAACAACTTGCTCCTTATTAAGCCCATAAGTTCTTTGTAGCTGTCTTCCCATTAAGAGATTAAATTTTTGGTCTGTCCCGCCCATTTCAATATCGCTTTTAAGAGCCACGCTATCGTATCCTTGAAGCAAGGGATATAAAAATTCACAAACTGATATAGGGCTTTGAGATTTAAATCTTTTTTCAAAATCATCTCTTTCTAGCATACGAGCCACAGAAAAAGTGGAACTAAGTGCTACTAAACCTGCACTTCCTAGCTCGTTCAACCAGCTAGAATTAAAGCAAAGCTCTGTTTTGTCCTTATCTAAAATTCTAAAAACCTGCTCTTCATAAGTTTTAGCATTTTTTAAAACTTCTTCTTTGCTTTGTGGCTTTCTAGTGGCTGATTTGCCACTTGGATCTCCTATTTGAGCAGTGAAATCTCCTATTAAAAACTGCACTATGGCACCATGCTTTTGCAAAAGAGCCATCTTATTTAAAACCACACTATGTCCTAGGTGTAAATCCGGTGCAGTCGGGTCAAAACCCGCCTTTACAAAAAAATTCTCTTTTTTTTCATAAAAAGCTCTAACAAGTTCTTCAAGCCTTTGCTCTCCTATTATCTCAGCGCAGCCTTTCTTAATGTCTTGCATGATTTTTTTTATATCCATAAATTTTTTCCTTTATTGGTTATAAGCGTCATTTAGCGATGTAAAGTCCAAAATTCTGTAATTTGTACTTAGTCTTTCTTTTATCAAATTTATCTTGGCATTAGCCGGAAATTCAACCTTTGTTTCAAAATAATCATTTCCAAGCTCGTTTTTATCTTCATTTACATTTAT
>CASFHJ010000062.1 GCA_949294425.1 uncultured Campylobacter sp. | reverse complement strand
AGAGGGCGTATGATAATAAGAAAAGTATTTGAATTTGAAAATGCACATATAGTTAGATTTTGCACTTCAAAAAGATGTAAAAGTAGCTTGCACGGGCATTCTTACAAGGCTGAAATTTTACTTCAAAGCAAATACCTTGATAATGCTGGTATGGTTTATGATTTTGGACTCTTAAAGCAAGAAATAAGGCAGATCATAGATAGCTTTGATCATAGCATAAGCCTTTATAAAGATGATGATAAAGACTATATAAATGATATGAAAAAGCACTCAAAAAGATGGGTTCTCTTGCCCTTAAATGCTAGTGCTGAGAATTTTTGTAGAATTTTTTTTGTGCTTATTGATACCTTGCTTAAAAAAACCATTATGCAAAATGGAGAAAGAGGCGTTGAGCTTTATAGCATCATAGTGCATGAAACAAGCACTTCTTACGCACAAGGCTTTAAAGAAGACGCTTATAGCGAGGTTTTGCCTAGTATAAACTTAGATGAGATAGAATTCTCACAAGAAATCAAAGAAGAGTGGAGCGATCCTTTGTTTTTTGATAAAATAAAGGGGAATTTTACCTTTATTAATAAAAAGGAGCTTTGATGAGATATGCCCTCATATTTTTTTCTTTATTTTTGTTTCTAGCCTGCTCTAATGAGGAAGTTAAAATACAAAATACACAGGACAAAAACGAAAGTATAGAGCTTGAAAAAGCTGATGAAAAAACCGAGCTTAGCGATACAAATTTGCCTTTGCCGGTGCAGGATTAGACAATGCAAATTTTTGACCTTGTTTTAGCCCTACATTTATACTCCATTTATACTAGCGTTTTTTTAGTATTTTTTTACATGTTTTTAACCCAAGACAACTGCACCACAGAATTTAATTTCATAAGACGCATAAGGCTTTTTTTACCGATTTATTATATGTTTTTAGCCATAGTTTTTTTCACTGGAATTTTAATGTTAGCCTTGTTAAATTTTAACTTAAATTTTTACAGAATTCTTATGATAATATCTTGGATCTTAATACTTGGCTTGCATATCTTTCAATTTAAACTCTTTAAAAAAGCAAGAAGCCTAAGAAGATATAAATCCTACAAAACCTATAGCTTTTTCATACTTATATCTGTGCTTATTTTATTTTTTATACCATTTGGATATAAGTATCTTTAATGCAGTTTTTATATAGTGCCTTAGCTGGAGAAAAGGAGCTTGAAATAAAAGATGAGACCTTTAAACATCTAAAGGCTATGAGAGTAAGACAAAAAGATAAAATAAATTTTTCTAATTTAAAAGATGATTTTATTTATACTTACGAGTTAATGGAGCTTAGGAAAAAAGAAATTCTAGCTTTTTTTCTAGATAAAAAAGAAAACAGTCATGAAAAAAGTGGCTTAAGTCTAGCTTTGGCTATGATAGAACCTAGGATTATAGAAAAGATACTACCCTTTTTAAATGAAATGAATCTTGATAAGCTAGTCTTAGTATATACTGACTTTTCGCAAAGAAATTTCAAACTTGACTTAAATCGCTGCGAAAAAATTTTAATCTCTTCTTGTGAGCAGTGTGGCAGAAACAAGCTCATGCAAATAGAGCTTTTTAAGGATATATACTCACTTAATGCTAAGTATGAGGATATTATCTTGCTTGATTTTGAAGCTAAGGACTACTTAGATGAAAAAAAGATAAAAGATAGCTTACTTTTTGTAGGCTGTGAGGGCGGTTTTTCCCAAAAAGAAAGAGACTTTTTCACAAAAAAACTAAAAATTAAAAGCCCTAATATATTAAGATCTCAAAGTGCTATCATAGGACTTTGTGCTAAAATTTTGCTTTAGTTTCGTGCATTTTTTATACTAGTTTAACATTTAAAATTGTAGAATTTAAGCTTTATTTTTAAAAAAGGATTTTTAATGAAAAAAGACATACACCCAGAATTTATGGAATGCAAGGTAAGTTGTGCTTGTGGAAATACTTTCACAACAAGATCAAACAAAGCAGAGCTAAAAGTGGATATATGCTCATCTTGTCATCCTTTTTTCACAGGTAGTGAAAAGATAGTAGACTCTGCTGGTAGAGTGGAAAAATTTAAGAAAAAATACTCTATGAACTAAGGAATTAAAATGAAGGCTTTAGCACTTTTTAGCGGCGGACTTGATAGCATGTTAGCTATGAAATTAATCAGCTCTCAAGGCATAGAAGTTAAGGCTTTAAATATAAATATAGGCTTTGGTTCAAGAACTGATAAAAGCGAACTTATGAGAAAAAGAGCGGCTATGGCGGGAGCTTCTTTTGAGATGATAGATGTTCAAAATGAATACTTAAGCAAGGTTCTTTTTAACCCAAAATTTGGATATGGAAAACACTACAATCCCTGCATAGACTGCCACGCCTTTATGTTTAAAACAGCACTTTCTATGCTTAAAGATGAAAAGGCGTCTTTTATAATCACAGGTGAGGTTTTAGGACAAAGACCTATGAGTCAAAGAGGAGATGCCATGGCTAAGGTTAAGGCTTTAGCAGCAGATGAAGAGGATCTCATACTTCGCCCTATGTGTGCTAAAAATCTACCAGAAACTAAGCCAGAAAGGCTTGGCTGGGTAGATAGAAACAAGCTTGAGGGCATAAGCGGTAGAAGTAGAAAAAGACAATTAGAACTAGCTCAAGAATTTGGCTTTGAGGACTTTGAAAGTCCGGGCGGGGGCTGTCTTTTAACCCTTGAAAGCTTTGCTAAAAAACTAAGAGATTTAAAAGATAATAGCAATGAAATAGAGCTAAGCGATACCCAGCTTTTAAAATACGGCAGACATCTAAGGCTTCCAAATGGAGCAAAGATGATAGTAGGTAGAAACGAGCTTGAAAACCAGCTTCTAAAAGCTTTAAAAAATAACAAATTTGAAGAAATTAAACTCTTTGATCTAGTGGGTGCTTACTCTTTGCTAAGTAAGGATAGTAGCAAGGAGGACTTAGAACTTGCCCTAAAAATAGCACTTACCTACACAAAGGCTGAAAACAACAAAAGTTATGAACTTGAATTTCTAGATAAAAAATTTACAAGCAAAGCCTTTGAAAATAAAGAAATGATAAGCAAATATCTAGTAAGCTAAAATAATTTTACCCAAGCTTAAACTTGGGTAAGATTTAAGCTTTCAGGTAATTTTTATACTCTTGTATAGGTAGATTTGTAGGATCCGCACTATAAATAGCAAACTCATTCACATAGCTAGCACCGCAGTATTTAAAGGCGTAGTATATAGGTCTTAAAAGCTCATTTAAGGTATAGCCATGATGTCCATCGTAGGTATTTTGTGCACCACCTAAGGTGCTTACTATACCAAATTTTTTACCCTCTAAAAGCTTAGGATTATCCCCGTGTAAAATTTTAGTCAAAACCACATCTTGCCACTCTTTCATAAGGCTTGGTGTGCTAAACCAAAAAAGTGGAAATTGAAATACTATAAAATCAGCCTCTTTTAAAAGCTCTATCTCCTTTTGAGCATCTATTTTACCATCTTTGTAAACCTCATTTATATTATGAAGTTTTACAAAATCAAGACTCAAAGCTTCTTTAGCTAAAGCCTTATTTACCTTAGAATTTTCCCAGTAAGTATGAGATAAGATAAGTAATGTTTTATTAATTATTCTCTTTTAGCATGGTCAGCATCAGCATCGCTTGCTGAATTTGGCTCATTTTGCCTTATAAATTCTAGCTTAGCCTTTTCACATCTTTCATCTCTTAGCTTTCTATAAGCATTTCTTATTTCTAATTCTTTTTGGCTAAGCGGTCTATCCTCCAAAAAAGAAATGTGAAAATAAGTATCATCTGGCTTTGAATGAGACTCATAAAAGTCTATATAGTCAAAATAATCCTTATTGCTCTTATACTCCACGGTTTCTTCTATGTATATGGTTGGTCCAAAACCTCTATGATTTTGCGTGTAGTGTCCAAAACCAGCCGCGTAACGAATCTTATAAGTATGCATCATTTTCTCCTAAAAATTCTTCAAAGCTTCCTTGAAAATCCAGCAACTTACCATCTTTTAAGTGCCAAATTCTATTTGCAAAAGCAGAAATTAGCTCCCTATCATGGCTTATACAAAGCGCAACACCTTTAAAATTATACAAGGCCTCTCCTAGGGCGATAATAGCCTCTAAGTCAAGATGATTATCAGGCTCATCTAAAAGCAAAAAATTTGGTTTTTCAAGCATAAGCTTAGAAAGCATTAATCTATGCTTTTCTCCTCCACTTAAACTAGAAGCCAATTTTTCTTGCTCACTACCACCAAATAGCATTCTACCTAAACATTTTCTAATTTCATCTAAATCCTTGAATTTATCACTCATAAGCCATTCATAAAGTTTCAAATTTTCACATACTATAGAGCTGGTATCTTGCGGAAAATAACCAAGCTCTATAGTAGCTCCCATATGAACTAAACCCTCATCTGCTTCTAAGGAATTTGCTATAATCTTTGCTAGAGTGCTTTTGCCAACCCCATTTGCTCCTATTAATGCTATCTTATCATTTTTATTTATCTTTAAATTTAGCTTTGAAAAAAGAGTTTTATCATAAGCCTTACTTAAATCTTTTAGCTCTAAGACCTCATTTCCTATCTCTTTATTAATCCTAAAAACTATGCTAGGATCACGCCTACTTGAAATT
>CASFHJ010000061.1 GCA_949294425.1 uncultured Campylobacter sp. | reverse complement strand
TAAAGGCATAAGAGCTCCCATAAATTCCATAGCCGTGTTTTTCAGCTTTTGCTTTGTATCTTTTATCCTGTTTGTCTTTGCATACATAGCTTCAATGGTATTTTTCTAAGGCTTCATTTATACGCAAAAGCTCATTTTCGTTTAAAGATAAAAAAGAAATTGCACTTATCCTACTTAAAATAAGGTCTTTTTCATCAACCTCGCTTGAGTCAGAGCCTACATCAAGGCTAGTTAAGGCACTTTTGGCTATTAAAAGTCTTTTATCATCTTTTGCCTTTATACCCCAAATGCTGTGAAGCACAGCATTTTCATCATCCAAAATTCCTGCATAAAGCATTATATGTCCCCTTAAATAAAGCAAGGTAGTATAAGGCTTGGCGTATTTTTTTATGAAATCTTGCTTTTGTGTATTGCTTAACTTACTTATGTCAAATCTTTTCCAAGCATTGCTTTGTGCATAAGAATTTCTAGGTAAGTAAATAGCAAAAGAAGAGAACAAATCCCTTATAAATAAAGAACAATCCCTTTGAAAATCATAACCTCCCCAACCATAAGGCTTGTTAAAAAGCTCTTTTAGCTGGTTTTTTAAGTTAGCATCATTTAAAGAAAGTGGAAAAGCTAAGACAGCATGGCTTGGAATTTTATATCTTAGCTTTCCTATCCTACCTATATAATACCCATTTTCAAAGGCATAGTATGGATATATAGCGCCTATTCTTAACTCAAAGGCAAAGTCATCATCTAAAGACAAGACCTTAAAGCCCTCTTTTACGGGGCTTATGAAGTTTAAATTCTCATAACTTTGCGCTCTTTTTTGCGTAAAAATTTCTAGATTTCTAGCCTCCACAAAGCCAAAACCACTTTCAGCTAAGACAAAGGCAAATTCTTTATCCTTAGTAAAATGAGATATTAAAACAGGCGAACCTATATTTAAAACAGAGTCTAAGGAATAATCAAAAGGAAAGCCCTCTCCCTCTTTAAAAGGATTTAAAAGTATAGCAGTTTTACTTGGTAAATTTTTTAAATTTGAAGTGCGAGTTACTATGGCTTTTTTTCTTAATTTTAAAAAATCCTTTGTATTTGCATTAGCTATGAGTTTTTCAAAATAAGACTTTGGAATTTCTTGCTTGTTAAAAAAATAATATTTTCTATCGCTTAAATAAAGGGCAAAGGACCAAAAAACTTCCTCTTTTTTATAAGATTTTTTTCTTAAATCACTATGCCAAGGCGCAAAAAATTTATCCTTATAAGCATTTTCATTTTGTCTTATCTCCTCATTAAAAAAGCTTAGTTGTTCTATGTTTTGCTTAAAATTAAGCTTTGCGTATTTTGAATTTAAAGACTCATTTTCATCTTTAACAGAACAAGCCAGAAAAAATAAGGACAAAAATAAGAAAATATACCTCAAAATAAGCCTCCAAAAAATAAAAATTTAATTCTAACAAATTTTTTATAAATGTTATAATTTAAATAAAAAAGAAAAAAAGTGTTGGTTGAAAAGATAAGATTTTTTTTAGAAAAAGACAATGTTTTTTTAAGCGGAGGTGCTGGGGTTGGCAAATCCTATACAACACAGCTTA
>CASFHJ010000060.1 GCA_949294425.1 uncultured Campylobacter sp. | reverse complement strand
AAAAACTATAGTAGCAAGTAGCGGTATTAAGCTCGGTATAAAAGCTAATAAAGAGGGTGCTAAAACAATCTCTGCTGACTTTGCAAAGCTCTTAAAGGCTAAAAAAATAGAAGAAGCAGTTTTTGATAGAAATGGCTATCTATACCACGGAGTGGTTGCAGAGGTAGCAAATTCTTTAAGAGAAAATGGCATAAAGCTTTAAGGGAGAGATAATGCAAAAGTATAATAGAGAAGAATTCGAAGAAACCATAGTTGATATAGGAAGGGTAACTAAGGTTGTAAAGGGTGGTAGGAGATTTAGATTTACAGCCCTTGTAGTTATAGGCAATAAAAAGGGACTTGTAGGAGTTGGTTACGGAAAAGCAAAGGAAGTGCCAGACGCTATAAGAAAGGCGGTAGATGATGCCTTTAAAAACATAGTAGAGGTTAAAACAAAGGGCTCTACTATAGCTCATGATGTAGAAGTAAAATACAACTCAAGTAGAATTCTACTAAAACCAGCCAGTGAGGGAACGGGAGTTATAGCAGGTGGTTCTACACGTCCTATAGTCGAACTTGCAGGCATTAAAGATATACTAACAAAATCCTTAGGTTCAAATAATTCTGCAAATGTAGTGCGTGCTACTATAAAAGCTTTAACTATGTTAAAAGGATAAAAGATGAATTTAACAAAGGCAAAAGGTTCAACTAGAAAGATAAAAAGAATAGGTCGTGGTCAAGGTAGTGGTATGGGAAAGACCGCTACAAGAGGCGGCAAAGGACAGACTGCTAGAAAAGGCTACAAGGAAAAAAGAGGCTTTGAAGGTGGACAACAACCTCTACAAAGAAGATTACCAAAGGTGGGCTTTAGCTCAAGAGTAGAAAAGGCTTATGAGATAAATGTAGAAAAAATAAAGGCTATAAAAGAGCTTAGCGAGATAAGCTTAGAAAGCATAAAAGAAGTGCATAACTTCCCAAAGGCAGTAAAAAAGATAAATCTTATAGGTAAAAGTGCAAAGGATTTGGCTTCAAAAATAAAAGATGAAAACATAAGCTTTAGCGGACAAAATAAATGAGCAAATCACTAAGTAGTAAAATTCTAATAACACTAGCATTTTTATTTGCTTATAGAATTCTAGCTTATGTACCAGTTCCGGGTGTAAATGCCGATGTGGTTGCTGAATTTTTTAATCAAAATTCAAGCAATGCCCTTGGACTTTTTAACATGTTTAGCGGGGGTGCTGCAGAGAGATTTTCTATAATCTCTCTTGGTATCATGCCTTACATAACAGCTTCCATTATAATGGAGCTTTTAGCTGCTAGCTTTCATGGCATAGGAAAGATGAAAAAAGAAAGAGATGGTATGCAAAAATACATGCAAATCATACGCTATGCCACTATATTTATTACCATAGTTCAAAGTATAGGTGTTTCAATAGGACTTCAAAATTTAAGAGGAGCCCAGGGTCAATCTGCGATAATGATAGAGGATCTAAACACCTTTATAGCATTATCAGCCCTATCTATGTTGGCTGGAACAATGCTTTTAATGTGGATTGGTGAGCAAATCACTCAAAAAGGCGTTGGTAATGGAATCTCTTTAATTATCTTTGCTGGTATAGTATCAAGCATACCTTCAGCCATAGATGGCACCATAGGGCTTATAAATTCTGGAGAGATGAATTTCTTAATAGCATTTTTAATACTTGCAGTTATACTCTTGACTATAGGTGTTATCATATATGTAGAGCTTGGAGAAAGAAGAATTCCTATATCATACTCAAGAAAAGTTGTTATGCAAAACCAAAATAAACGTATTATGAATTACATACCAATAAAGGTAAATTTAAGCGGGGTAATACCTCCTATCTTTGCTAGTGCTATTTTGATGTTTCCAGCAACCATTATGCAAAGTAGCACAAATGAGTATGTTTTGATGATAAATGATTATTTAAATCCAAATGGATACTTATTTCATGTGCTCACCTTTTTCTTTGTAATCTTTTTTGCTTATTTTTATGCTTCCATAGTATTTAATGCTAAGGATATAGCTGAAAATTTGAAAAAACAAGGGGGCTTTATACCGGGCATTAGACCTGGAGAGGGAACTGCAAACTACCTAAATAACATAGCTTCACATCTAACCCTATCCGGTTCTATCTACCTTGGGCTTGTTTCTACACTACCTTGGCTCTTGGTTAAATTTATGGGAGTGCCTTTTTATTTTGGAGGCACCTCTGTGCTTATAGTGGTGCAAGTTGCACTAGATACTATGAGAAAGATAGAAGCACAAATCTATATGAACAAATACCAAACCCTTTCTGCTGTAGGTCTTTAAGCAAGATTTTACCTTGCTTAAAGGCTTTTTTAATAAAGCATAATATAAACTTAAGCAAAAAGCGGGGGAGTTATGACAAAGCTTGATAAAAAGATGCTGAGTCTTACTGAGAGATTTAGCTTTAAACTTGCTATCTTTTCTATAGCTACGATGACGGTTCTTGGAGCCTCTCTCATATCTCCTGCCCTACCCTCAATATCAAAACATTTTCATTATGTAGAAAATATAGAGCTTTTAAGTGGGCTAGTGCTTACCATACCCGCTCTTTCAACTGCCTTGTTTTCGCCTTTGGCTGGTTATTTAATGGATAAATTTGGTAGGCTTATCTTTTTATATCCAGCCTCTGTTTTATGGATTATAACCGGATTTTCTGGATATTTTTTGGATAATATTTACCAGCTTTTAATATCTAGGTTTGTGCTTGGAATGGCAACAGCTTTTATAACAACAGCTGCTTATTCCTTGCTTGGAGATTACTACTCAGCAGGAGTTGGCAGAAAGGATAAGGCTTTGTCCCTACAAAGCTTAATCCTAGCATTTGGGGCTGCTTTGATGAGTATGCTTGCAGGACTTTTAGCTTCTTTTTCTTGGAACTATGTTTTTATAGTGTATTTAAGTGGTTTTTTTATCTTTTTCTTTTGCATTTTTTACCTCTTTGAACCTAGGATAAACAAAAATGACAGAGCTTTAAAAAAGGAAAAAGAGGGGCAAAAAATTGATTATAAACCCTTTTTACCCATGTATTTTATGGGCTTTTTTATCTTAATGATATATAATCTCATAGCAGTGCAGTTTCCACACTACATACAATACCACCTAAAACTAGACCCAAAATACATAGGCATAGCCATGGCATCTTCTGCCATAGCTTATGGAATTTTTTCCTTCTTATATAAGGATATAGTTAAAATTTTAGGGGTTAAAAAAATTTATATTCTTTGTCTTTTTTTGCAGTCTCTTAGTTTTTTTATGGTTTATTTAAGCGATGATTTTTACATAAGCATACTAAGTCTTTTCATCTTTGGGGGTGCAGGCGGACTCGTGCTGGTTAATAACTCAGCTTACCTACTAGAAATAGCTCCATCTCACGCAAGGGCTAGAATTTACAGCATACTTGCTTCTTGTATGTTTTTTGGTCAATTTGTCTCTCCTTTTATAACAACTCCCTTGACACAAAATTTTGGTATGAAAAATGAATTTTTAATATGGTCCTTAACCTTATTTTCAGTCTGTATTTATTCTTTCTTTTTAAAGATAAAAAAAGCTTAAATTCTTGTATTTTAAACTTTGCAAGGTTATAATTTAAAAAAGTAAAAGGACTTAGTATGCAAATAATGCTTTGTGCCATTTGCAATATAGCAAGTGGAGGCTGTAGTGAGGACTGCAAATACTGCACCCAAAGTGCTAGATTTAAAACAAATATAAACAAATATAAAAGCAAACCCATAGAAAAGATAGTCATGGAAGCAAAGATGGCTAAAAAAAATGAGGCTCTTGGCTTTTGTTTAGTTACTGCTGGAGCGGGGCTTGATGATGAAAAACTTGAATACGTATGCACCGCTGCTAAGGCTGTTTTAAAAGAGGTGCCTGATCTTCTTTTAATAGCCTGTAATGGTATAGCAAATTTAGAGCAGCTAAAAGAGTTAAAAAAGGTTGGAGTTTTTTCTTATAATCACAATCTTGAAACATCACGTGAATTTTTCCCTCAAATTTGTAGCACTCACACTTGGGAGGATAGATTTAATACAAATTTAGCCGCTAAAGAAGCTGGGCTTATGCTTTGTTGTGGTGGAATTTATGGGCTTGGAGAAAGCGAGGATGATAGGATAAGCTTTAGAAAAAGCTTAAAAGAACTAAAGCCATTTTCCTCACCTATAAATTTTTTCATAGCTAATGAAAATTTACCCCTAAAGCAAAAGCCTCTTGATACTGATGAAGCCTTGCAGATAATAAGAGATACAAAAAAAGACCTACAAGATAGCGTTATAATGGTAGCTGGAGGTAGGGAGGTTGTCTTAAAAGAAAGACAATATGAAATTTTTGAAGCAGGAGCTGGTGCTATAGTTATAGGGGATTACCTAACAACTAAGGGAGAAGTTCCTAGCAAGGATATACAAAAGCTTAGAGATATGGGATTTAGTTTTGCAACACAGTGTCATTGATGCAAATGACTTGCAAATTCTTATCTTAATAGCCATATCTTTGCTAGTATCGCCCTACATAGCAAAATTTCTTAGACTTCCTATATCGGCTACTGAGATGTTGCTTGGCAGCATTTTGGCTTATTTTGCTCTGCTGCCAAAAAGTGAGCTTTTTAACCTTGTTTCTAATATAGGCTTTTGCTATCTCATGTTTATGGCTGGTATGGAGGTAAATTTAAAATCCTTCTTTTCGATGAAAAAATCCTTAGCAAAAAGAAGTTTTATTTACATAAGCTCACTTTATATTTTAAGCTCTTTGCTTACTTATTTTATGGGGCTTTCTTATATATTTATAATAATTTTTCCTGTGATGAGTGTAGGACTTTTATCCATGCTTTTTAAAGACTTTGGTAAGAATTCTTACTGGCTTAACACAGCCATGATAGTAGCTACCTTAGCAGAGGTTATAAGCATAATACTTTTAACCATAGTTGGCACAGCCTTAAAGCAGGGCATAAATGTACTAGATATTTTTATAAATTTATTATATCTTTTTAGCTTTTTGTGCTTTTGCTTACTGGCATTTAAGCTTTTAAGAGTGCTATTTTGGTGGTATCCACAGATAAAAAATATACTCATGCCAATAGAGGATAATAATGAAAAAGATATAAGGCTTTGCATAAGCGTTTTTATACTAATAACAGCTACTATGTTTGTGTTAAAACTGGACGTAGCACTTGGTTCTTTCATAGCTGGTTCCTTTGTAGCCACCTTTTTTAACCACAAGGCTGATTTAGAAAAAAAACTATCAAGCTTTGCTTATGGGCTTTTAATACCGGTATTTTTCATATACACAGGCTCCACCTTTAATCTAAGCTTACTCACAGATATAAATTTAATCAAAAACACCATCTTTATAGTCCTTGCTATGATAGGAATAAGACTTTTAAGCTCTCTAGCCTTTTACGATAAATTTAGCCTAAAACAGGGCTTACTTTTTGCTCTTAGCCACTCCATGCCCCTTACTTTACTTGTGGCTACAGCTACCCTTTCTTACAATGCAAAGCTCATAGACACGCAGCTTTACTCAGCACTGATACTTAGTGCCTTATTTGAGGCTATACTTGTTATGAGTCTTATTAAACTAATAAATTCTAAATGATAATGCTACTTTTTTATACATTTTTTAAAATAAAAAAATATAACTTGGTCCAAATATATAATGATAAGCTTTTATGCGTTACAATATGTAAAAATACACAGGAGGATCAAAGATGCCAAATTCCATAAGCATAACAGACAATAGAAACAATCAAACATATGAATTTCCAATATACGACGGATCGGTTGGACCAAGCGTCGTTGATATGTCAAGTTTTTATAAGCAAACAGGTATGTTTTCTTACGATGAGGGTCTAACCTCTACTGCGGTATGTAAATCAGATATAACCTTTATAGATGGGGAAAATGGGGTCTTAATGCACAGAGGCTATCCTATAGAATGGCTTGCTGAAAATAAACTCTTTTTAGATGTGGTGCATTTGCTTTTGTATAAAAACCTGCCAGATGAGCAAAGACTTGCTGAATTTAGATACGAGCTTAAAAAAAGATCTTTCATACATGAGGGTATGAAAAAGCTTTTTGACGCTTTCCCTGATAATGCGCACCCTATGGCTGTCTTACAAGCAGCAGTTTCGTCTTTATCTACCTTTTATCCTGATCATTTAAATATGAATTTAAAAGAAGAATATATGGAAATGGCAGCTAGAATCATAGCTAAAATCCCTACCATAGCAGCCACTGCTTATAGATGTAAGCATGGCTTTCCAGCAGCTTACCCAAATTTAGACAGAGGTTTTACGGAAAATTTCTTATATATGCTAAGGACTTATCCTTACGATCACGTGGAACTAAAACCTATAGAGGTGAAAGCCTTAGATACTGTTTTTATGCTTCATATAGATCATGAGCAAAATGCCTCTACCTCAACGGTTAGAGCAGTAGGCTCAACCCATGCTCACCCTTATGCTTGTATAAGTGCTGGAATAGGAGCTCTTTGGGGACATGCTCAGGGAGGAGCAAATGAGGGCGTTATAAGAATGCTAGAAACCATAGGAACTGTTGATAGAGTAGATGAATTTATAAAAAGGGCTAAGGATAAAAATGATCCTTTTAGGCTTATGGGCTTTGGACACAGGGTTTATAAGAATTTTGATCCTAGGGCAAAGGTGCTTAAAAAGCTAAGAGATCAACTAATAGATGAGATAGGCATAGACACGAATTTAATCAAAGTAGCCTCAAGGATAGAGGAGATTGCTTTAAATGATGAGTATTTCGTGCAAAGAAATCTTTATCCAAATGTTGATATACATAGAGGACTCATACTAAAGGCTCTTGGCATACCAAATGAAATGTTTGCTGTTTTATTTGTAATAGGCAGAATTCCGGGCTGGATAGCGCAGTGGATAGAGCTAAAAGAGCAAGCAAGTCTTAAGATAGTTCGTCCAAGACAGCTTTATGTAGGCGATAAACCAAAAGTTTAAAAAAAATTACTAAAATGCAAGGAAAAATTTTCATCAAGGCAAAGTATGAATTTAGACTCCTTGTTAGATCTAGCTTTAAAGGCTTCAACGCAAGCCTCAAAGGCTATATTAAAAGAAAGGGAAAATCTTAAAATTTGGCAAAAAAAAGATAGTAGCCCACTAAGCTCTGCTGATCTAGCCGCAAATGATATAATAAGTGAAATCCTAGCACAAAGCGATATAAAAATTTGTAGCGAGGAAAGCCCCCTATCCTTTGATGAAAGAAAAAACTTGCAAAAATTTTGGTTAGTAGATCCACTTGATGGAACAAAGGGCTTTATAAGGGGAAGTGATGAGTATTGCATCTTAATCACCTTAATACAAGAACAAAGACCAGTTCTAGCTCTAATACACAAACCAAGCACAAAGGAAAGCTATTACGCACACAAAGATAGCCCCGTATATAAGAATGAAAAAATTTTACAAGTAGATGAAGATAAATTTGAAAAAAACAAAAATAAAGCCTTAGTAAGTGTGCATAATCCAAACCCAAAAAATAAGCACTTCTTAGATAAAAACTCTCTTAGCACTATAAAGATAAGCTCTGCTTTGAAATTTAGCCTACTTTTGGAGGGAGAAGCCGGGCTTTATCTTAGATTTGAAGCTTTAAATTCTTGGGATATAGCCGCTGGGGATTTTTTGCTAAACCAAAACAAGGGTCTTATGTGTAGGCTTGATAAAGAGCTTATACAATACAACAAAGAAAGCTTTTTATGCCCCTCTTTCATAGCCTTAGCTAAAAAAGAATACCTAAAGCATATAAAGCTATGAAAATTCTAATATTTTTGCTACTATCTTGCTTTCTTTTCGCAAAAAAGCCCATCATAATAAAGCTTGAAGAAAGCCAAAAATTTGAGATGATAGATTTAAAGCAGCTAAATTTAAAGGATATAAACTATGATGAGGCTCTTTTTGATACTTCCTTAGAAAGACAAAGGCAACAAAAATACATAGAATACGAAGACACAAACAAAGACTTTATAATACTTGCAGCCTATGATTTAAGCTTAGAAAATAAAAAAGAGATTATAAATCAAAGCCTTGAAGCACTGATAACAAATATAAATAATGAAGCAAGATTAGAGCTTTTAAGTCAGCAAAATAACTATCTTTACCAGCATGAAAAAAATTTAAAAAACATAGAAAAGCAAAAAGAATACAAGCTTTTTGACATTTCTTCCTTGCTTAGATATGAGCCAAGTTTAGAAAGAAGTTTTACAAAGATACCTGAATACCTCATATTTTTAGCCTTTGATGAACTTTTTATCAGAGAGGAAAAAATTCTTTTTTTTAAGCAAGAAAAGCTTAACTTAAAATTTAGATTTAAAATTTTAGATACAAAGAAAAAAATACTGCTAAAAGATAAAATCTTAAAACTAGAACTTAGTTTTAAACCAAGCAAACAAGAGGCTGTAGCAGAGGAAATAGCAAGAAGCCTAAATCTTTTCTTAAAAGATGAGACTAAAAGCTTGTAAAAGTTTATGTTTTATCTGCTATAATCAAGTCTTTAATTAAAATAAAAAGAGATAAGATGTCAAAACTTTATTTAAGATCACTAGGCTGTAACAAAAATTTAGTAGATAGTGAGATAATGCTAGGTCGCTTGAAAGACTATAAACTTTGTGATGAGCCTCACAAAGCTGATGTTTTAATAGTAAATACCTGTGGCTTTATAAATAGTGCAAAAGAAGAAAGCATAAACGCTATATTAGAGCTTCACTCTCTTAGAAAAAAAGATTCCTTACTTGTGGTAAGTGGCTGTCTTACGCAAAGATATAAAGATGAGCTTATGAAAGAGCTGCCGGAAGTAGATGTATTTACTGGGGTTGGAGACTTTGAGAGAATAGATGAGCTTATACTTAAGAAAAATTCTTTATTTTCAAAGTCAACCTATCTGCAAGGTGAGAATTCACAAAGAGTAATCACAGGTTCAAGTTTTCACGCCTTTATAAAAATTTCTGAGGGCTGCAATCAAAACTGCGCCTTTTGTGCCATACCAAGCTTTAAGGGAAGACTTGTATCAAGAGAGCTTCAAAGTATAATAAAGGAAGTAAAAGAGCTTGTTGACAGAGGCTACAAAGACTTTTCTTTCGTAGCACAAGATAGCTCCTCATATCTTTTTGATAAGGGAGAAAAAGACGGGCTTATAAGGCTTATAGATGAGATAGAAAAAATCAAAGGTCTAAGAAGTGCTAGAATTTTATATCTTTACCCAACAAGCCTAAGTAAAGAACTCATAGAAAAAATCATAGCTAGTAAGGTTTTTGTAAATTATTTTGATATGCCCTTACAACATATAAGCGATAAGATGTTAAAAATAATGAAAAGAGGCACTACTAAGGCTAAATTACTGGAGCTTTTAAGGCTTATGAGAGAGGCAAAAGATAGTTTTTTAAGAACAGCTTTTATAATAGGACACCCGGGTGAAAATGAGGAGGATTTTTTAGAGCTTTGTGATTTTATTAAAGAATTTAACTTTGATAGGATAAGTATTTTTGCTTACTCAAAAGAGGAAAACACAGCTGCTTTTTCTATGCCACAAATCCCTTTTAAAACCATAAATCAAAGACTTAAGATAGTAGAGAAAATAATTGATGAAAGTATAGAAAAAAGCTTTGAAAAAGAGCTTGGTAAAAAGATTTTAGCTTATGTTAATGGAATTTCTAGCGAGGGTGAGTTTTTTTACGGAGCAAAGGACATAAGATGGGACAGAGATATAGATGGAGAAATTCTAATAAATGAAAGCCTTTGTAAAGAGTTAAAAACAGGCGAACTTTATGAGTGTGAAGTTATGCAAGCTGTAGATAAAAAACTCATAGCAAAAGCCTTAAGACATGTTAAATGAGCCTTGCTTAGAAAAACTAAGAGAGGCTAGAAATTTATTAGCCTTTTCTTATGGAAGCGATAGCACGGCTTTATTTTACCTCTTACAAAGAGCTAAGATAGACTTTGATTTAGCACTTGTTAATTATGCAAGTAGAAAAAATAGCGAGATAGAACAAAATGAGGCTCTAAAACTGGCTAAAAAATTTAAGAAAAGAATTTTTATAAGAAAGGCTCCAAGCTTTAAGTCAAATTTTGAAAAAAATGCAAGAGATTTTAGATATAAGTTTTTTGATGAGCTTTGCTATGAATTTTCATATACAAATTTAATCCTAGCACACAACCTAAACGATAAATTTGAGTGGTTTTTAATGCAACTTAGCAAGGGAGCTGGGCTTTTAGAATTAAACGGCTTTGATGAGATGGATAAGAGGGAAAATTACCTTATAATAAGACCCTTATTAAACACGGCTAAGAATGAAATTTTAAGTTTTTTAAAAAAAGAGGATATATTTTTTTTTAAAGATGAGAGCAACGATGATGAGTCCTTTTTTAGAAACTACATAAGAAAAAGATTCGCACAGCCCTTTGTAAGCGAATTTAAAGAGGGGCTTAAAAAAAGCTTTTCTTATATGAAAAAGGATATAAAAAACTTATATGAAAGCCAAAATAAAGAATTTAATGGGATTTTACTTTGCAAGATAGATGAAAGTGTGATAGCTAAAAATGCCAAAAAACTAGGCTTTGTCCTTAGTGCAAAGCAAAGGAAAGAAGCCTTAAAGGGTGATTGTGTGTTAAGTCATAGGCTTGGGCTGTGCTACACTCAAAATAGGGCTTTGCTTTTTTTATATGAAAAAGTATCAAAAATACCAAAAAAGGATAAGGAAAATTTTAGAAAGGCTAAGATCCCGCCACTTCTAAGAGCCTATCTTTTTAAAAACAAAATAAACCCACAAGACTTTTTAAATTTTTTAAACTCTTAAAAAGTTATTTTTTATTTGCCATCTGGTATATAAAGGCAAAAACCTCTGCCACAGCCTTATACATGCTAGAGGGAATTTCATCTCCTAAATCAAGCTTTGACAAAAGCTCTACCAAGTCCTCGTCCTCTTTTATAGGAACTCCATGCTCCTTTGCCAGGCTTATCATCTTAGCAGCACCCTCTCCCTTAGCTGAGGCTAGAATTTTTGGCGCAGCATTTTTTTCTTTCTTATATCCTAGAGCTACGGCTTTTTTTCTTTTATCCGCCATATCAAGCCTTTTTATCTATACCCATTTCAAAGTCATAAGCCCTATTTTTAAAAAGCTCTGCATCAAATCTAGAGCGTATTATATCTCCCACAAAGAAATTTGAACTCAAAAGACCTACCTTGCTTAAGGCTCTTTTTAATTCATGAGCATTTTCATATATCCTTTTTCTAAAATCTTTATTTTCAGCCATGATATTTATATCTATGTATTTTTCATTATTTAAAGACATTAAGACATCAAGCTCTCCAAGCTCGGCAAATTTTAATTTTATTTGCGCAAAATACTTATCTTTTTTCCCTCTCTTAAAGATGATCTTAGACTCATTTAAATCCTCCCAAAAAAAGGGCATATAAGTGTTTATGGAGGAATTTGCTAAGGATATTAGCTGATTTATTTCTATTTGTGCTAAAAGCCTATTTGCTTGGTTTAAGACAGCCTCATTATCATTTGCCTTAGCCAAGGTAGATATTTGCAAAAGGGTTGATTTTATATCGCTTCTTAACTCATTAGCTATATCATCACTATTTTTTATACTTATCTTCGCTATATCACTTAAGGCTTCTTTTATCTTATGATCTATATTTTTTATATCTTTTATGTTTATCTTAGCTTCCAAGGAGTTTGGCTCAAGCTCTTTTAAGCTTTCATTAACTCTTTTTATGAGCTTATTTATATCTTGATTTAAATTTTCAAGATCCTTCATTTGCATTTTTTCATT
Organism: uncultured Campylobacter sp.; assembly: GCA_949294425.1. GTDB lineage: Bacteria > Campylobacterota > Campylobacteria > Campylobacterales > Campylobacteraceae > Campylobacter_D. Next base: position 96 of record CASFHJ010000060.1, on the reverse strand, counting down.
TGCAAAGATAAGATTTTTCACAGGCTCTTGTTTTAAATTATTTTCTTGCACCTTGTCATTCGTGTTGATTTCATTATTTACTTTTTTTTCTAAATT
>CASFHJ010000059.1 GCA_949294425.1 uncultured Campylobacter sp. | reverse complement strand
CACCATACCTCAAGGCGTTATAGCTCAGCCTCCGGGCGGCGGACAAGCTCCAGCCATAGAAAATGTAGTAGCCATAGATATGAACATAAACATAAGCTCTTTTTTAGATGAGAGAAATTTAATATCTACAAATGACGCTTTAGCAGGACTTTTTGAAGGCTGGTCTGGCTCACTAAGTGCTGGCTCAAATAACAAATACAGCAATGAGGCTAAACTAGCTAATCTTGGCACAAATTTAACAGTCATTGACTCTTTGGGCTCAGATCATCAAATCCATGTAGAATGGACTAAGATAAGCACTACTATAGATGGTGGTAATGAGTGGCAAATGATAATAAGGGTTGAAGAACCTGCTACTATAAATAGAACAGGGGTTGGTCCTGATAATATCATAGTAGGAAGTATAAGATTTGGAAATGATGGCTCTTTGATAGCTTATGATCCAAGAACTATAAGCTTTTCTGCAAATAACGGCTCTGCACCAAACCAACAAATAAGGCTAAATTTAGGTGCTTCTGGCGGTTTTAACGGGCTAGTTAGTAATGATCAGCTCTCAAGCATAAGCGGACAAGATACAGACGGATACAAGGCAGGAACTCTTGTAAAGGGTATGGATAATACAAGGATAGACTCTCAAGGAAATATCATAGCCTCCTTTGATAACGGGCTTTCTATGGCTGTGGCTAAGATAGGTATGGGAACTGTGGTAAATGACGCTGGACTTGAAGATATAGGAGGTAATATGTATAAGACCTCTGCAAATAGTGGAAGTATAACCATAGGAACCTCAGGCACAGGCGGACGTGGCAATATGCAATCAGCTAGTATAGAGATGTCAAATGCTGATTTATCTCTTTCTTTAACGAACTTAATAGTTATACAAAGAGGCTATCAGGCAAATTCAAAAACCATAAGCACAAGCGATCAAATGCTTAATATCTTACTTCAGTTAAAGCAATAAATTAAAAACTAGCAAGTTTTTCTTGCTAGTTTGGAATGCTTTTTGCTTTTATTAAGTTTTACTCTTGCATTACAAGTCTATCGCGGTAGTTTTGTATGCCAGAGGACTTGACCTTCAATCTATTGCGAACTCGCCTTTTGGCGAGTTGCAATTTGTGTTTTTTTAGCTCTTGCATTAATTATGCTCCTTTTTAATTAACCCTAACCTAAATCTTGCAAGGGCTAAAAAAGCTTTAACTTTGTTTGGTATAAGCTTAATTTTGTTGTATAATTTAGAATGAATTTTTATAGCACTTCAAGAAAACTTATTAAAAATGTTAGCCCTTTTTATAAGATAAGCTTTTTTTCTTTTCTAAGCTTTTTTAAAAAAGACTCTGTTTTTGTGGGCTGGGGCAGGAAAAAATCAGGCTTAAAAGCTTTGTTTTTAGCTAAAAAATATAATGCTAAGTTTTTGCTTTTAGAAGATGGAGCTATAAGGTCTTTAAATTTAGGGCTTGAAAACTCTCCTAGCTTTAGCATAGTAAGCGATGATCTTGGGATTTATTATGATAGCACAAGGCAAAGTAGGCTTGAAAAGATACTAGATACCCATGATTTTAACGAAGCTCTTTTAAGCGAGGCTAGAAAGGCTATAAAACTTATAAAAGAACTTAAGATAAGTAAGTATAATAACAACAAAGAAGTGCCAAAAGAGCTTTTTAGCACCAAGCAAAAAAGAGTGCTTATAATAACTCAGGCTAAAAATGATCTTTCTTTAAAATACGGACAAGCCCTATCTTTTAATACCTTAGATATGATAAAAGATGCTATAAAAGAAAATGAGGGCTATGAAATTTATGTAAAAATTCACCCAGACGTGCTAAGCAAAAAGAAAAAAAGCGATTTTGATCCTAGCTTACTACCTAAGGAATGCAAGATAATACAAGAAAATTATAATCCCATAGAGCTTTTGTCTCATTTTGACAAGGTTTATACAAAGACTTCCACTATGGGCTTTGAAGCCTTGATAATGGGGCTTGAGTGCGTGTGCTATGGTATGCCTTTTTATGCTGGTTACTCTCTTACAAGAGATAAGCTAAAATGCCAAAGACGGAGTAAAAAAAGAAGCTTAGAAGAGCTTTTTGCAGCCTTTTATCTTTTATATACTAGCTATTTTAATCCTTATAAAAATCAAAAAAGTGATATTTTTGACACCATACTTACCCTAGCTAAGTATAAGAATTTAGAAAAGATAAATTCAAACAGGCTTTTTTTTCTAAATTTCAGCCTTTGGAAAAGAGGCTTTATAAAGCCTTTTTTTAAGGCGAAAAAAAATGAGCTTATCTTTTTATCAAGCATAGAACAAGCCTCTGCCTTTTATTTTAGCAAAGATGATAAGCTTTTTGTTTGGGGGCTAAAGCATAGCGATGAGCTTTTAGAAAGCTTTTTTGGAAAAGATATACAAAAATTTAGAGTAGAGGACGCTTTTATAAGATCCATACAGCTTGGCTCTGATTTGACTAGACCTTATTCTTTGGTTGTAGATAGTAGGGGGCTTTTCATAGATCCTAGAAAGGAAAGTGATTTAGAATATATACTTAAAAATCATCATTTTACTGAGGATCTTTTGCAAAGAGCAAGAAAGGCAAGAGAGCTTATACTAAGGCATAGAATTTCAAAATACAACTCCTTAAAAGACAAAAAAATAGATAGTTCAAAAAGTCTTGCTAAGAAAAAAATTCTAGTAGCAGCACAGGTAGAAGATGATGCTTCCATGATCTTTGGTGGCTTTGGTATGACTTATTTAAAACTCATACAAGAGCTAAGAAAAGAAAATAAAGAGGCTTATATTTATTATAAAATTCACCCAGACGTGCTAAGTGGAAACAGAAAGGGCTTAAAAGATGAGGCTTTGATACTTACTTATTGTGATGAGCTTTTAAAAGATGTAAGCATGCATAGTGCTTTGGACTTAGTAGATGAGGTGCATACTATAACCTCTACTGCTGGTTTTGAAGCACTGCTTAGAGGAAAAAAGGTTTTTACTTATGGTATGCCCTTTTATGCTGGTTACTTTCTTACAAATGATAAGCTAAAATGCGAGAGAAGAAATAAAAAACTAAGCTTAGATGAGCTTGTAGCTGGGGTTTTGTTACTTTATCCAAGATACATAGACCCTCTTAGTAAGAATTTATGTGAATTTGAAAATACTTTTGATATAATGCTAGATTTTAAGAAAAAATACGATACAAATAAATTTTTAAGTCTTAGCATAAGTTTTAAAAATCAGTGCTTAAGAAAGGCAAGAAGGCTTTATGAGGCTTTGTTTACTAGGGGTTTAAATTGAAATTTAGCGATGTTTTTCTTAAGTTTAAAGATAAAAAAGTCTTACTTTTACAAGGTCCTATAGGACCATTTTTTTATAGCTTTTCAAGGCATTTAAAAAGGCATAACGCAGAGGTTTTTAAGCTAAATTTTAACGGAGGCGATAAGTTTTTTTACCCCTTAAATTCCAGCTCTTATAAGGGAACTTTTTTGCATTTTAGAAGCTTTTTAAAGGATTTTTTCTTAAAAAAAGAAATTCAGTGCATTGTCCTTTTTAATGACTGCAGACCCATACACAAGATAGCCATAAAACTTGCTAAATCCTTAAACATAGAAGTTTTTGTCTTTGAAGAGGGCTATTTAAGACCATCTTTTGTGAGTTTTGAAAAAAATGGGGTAAATGCAAATTCTCAAACTCCAAGAAAAAAAGACTTTTATCTAAACAAGGACTTTTCATATAAAGAAGATATTAAAAGGATACAGGGTGCTTTTAAGTATATGGCATTTTATGCTTTTTTATACTGGCTTTTTTCTTTTTTGCTTTCTTTTTTTTATAATAATAAGCTACATCACAGAAGCCTAAGCCCCCTAGAAGTTTTTCCTTGGATAAGGTCTTTATATAGAAAAATTTTATATAAATTCACAGAAAAAAAGATAAATCTTAAACTAGAAAAAGACTTAAAGGCTCTTTATTTTGTAGCCGTGCTTCAGGTTTATAATGATACTCAGGTTTCAAAACACTACAAATACAAAAACATAGAAAATTTCATCAAAAAAACCATGTCTTCCTTTGCTAATAACTCCAGAAAAAAACATTTCTTAGTCTTTAAACATCACCCAATGGATAGAGGCTATAAAAACTACTCAAAGCTAATAAGCTCACTCATTAAACGCTACTCTTTAGAGGGCAGAGTTTTTTACGTGCATGATACTCATTTACCAAGCCTACTTAAAAATTCTCTTGGTTGCATAGTTATAAACTCTACCACAGGGCTATCAGCTCTTCATCATAATTGTCCTTTAAAAGTTTGCGGAGATGCTTTTTACGACATAGACGGGCTTACTTATCAAAAGTCTTTGGATTTGTTTTGGAGACAGGCTCACTCATATAAGCCAAATTACAGAATGTATATGAATTTAAGGGCTTATTTGATTTTAAGTAACCAGATAAATTTCAACTACTACAAGCTAAGTAAATATTAACCTAATCCGGCTAAAATTAAGCCTTTTAAAAGGGGTTTTCTTTGTATAGGGATTTTTTTTATATAGCCGGTTATGATCCTAGGGCTTTTAGGTATTATTATCTTAATCTTAAAAAAAACTTACACATATACAATAAAACTCATAATGTTAGCTTAAATATATCCCAAGCAAAGCAGGAAAAAAAGCACCTACACTCCTTTTTTATAAGCTCTTCTAAGACTAAGTGTTCTTATCATATCTTAAGCTGGAATGATATAGTTAAAAAGCATTGGCACAAGGGCTTTTTGTCCGTGATGAAAGATTATTTTGAGTTTATTAGAATTTATTTATTAAGTGGGCTTTTTTTACGCTTTTTTAGGCTTAGTAAATATGCCTTTTTAGCAGGAGCCTATCCCTTTAGTTTTATAAGTTTTATTATCATTTGTGCTTTTCTTTGCCTTTTTTACACCTTTACTTTTGTAGATACTTTTATTTATCAAGTTCTTATGCTTTTTGTATTTTTTTACCTTGCTTATAAGCTTATGATGAGTATAGGTTCAAAAAAGGCTATATTTTGGATACTTAGACTTTGCGTTTTTTGTGCTCATTTAAGCAAGATAAAAGAGCTTAAAACTAGGGCTAGACTCTTTGCTGATGATGTCTTTTTAAAACTTAAGGAGAATGAAAAAAAAGATGATTATGAGCTAGTGCTTTGTGCGCATAGTGTTGGAACCATAGTCTTAGTTTTTGTCTTAGCTAGGCTTTTAAAAAGCTGTGAGCGGGAGAAAATTTCTTATTCTAAG
>CASFHJ010000058.1 GCA_949294425.1 uncultured Campylobacter sp. | reverse complement strand
AAGTATAAAAGATTTGCCTTTTTTTATAAGAAAATTTTTTCTTACATAGACGAGGTTTTTGCTCAAAGTAATACAGATAAAAAAAGACTTGAAGAACTTGGAGCTAAAAATGTTATAGAACATTTTAATATCAAAGCAGCTTTACTTTCTAAGCCAAACAAGATATATGCAAAAATAAATAAAAAAATAATACTTTTTGCAAGCACTCACGAGGGCGAAGAGGAGCTTTTACTAAAGAATTTTAAGCCTCAAAAAGATGAACTTTTAATCATAGCCCCAAGACACCCAGAAAGATTTGAAAAAGTGGCTAAACTTTGCGAGGCTTATAGTGAAAATCTTAAGCTAAATTTTAGCAAATTCAGCACTTATAAAAATAATTTTGATAGCACAAAACTAAGAGATGTTTTTTTGCTAGATACGCTTAATGAGCTTATAAATTTTTATGCTATAGCTGATGTAGTAGTGCTTTGCGGATCTTTTATAAGGGGTATAGGCGGACACAATCCCATAGAGGTAGCACAATTTAACAAAGTCTTAATCACAGGAGCCTACATAGATAATCAAAAATCCCTTTTTTCCATGCTTGAAAATGTTTATACCTGTGATGAGCCATCAAAACTAAGAGACTTGATAAAAATTTGTAATAAAAAATCTTTTCTAAAAACAAAGCCAAATTTAAACTTAATAAAAAAACACATCAAGGCATTTTTATGAATAAGGACAAAGCTTACAAACTCTTAGCCCTACAAGAAAAAATATCAAATTCAAAGGCAAAAGAGCTTATAGACAAGGGGCTAGTTTTTCATAAAAACGAGAAAATAAAATTAGCAAGAAAGCTTTTAAATAGCTCTGCTAAATTTGTCATAAGAGAGAGTAAAAAATTAGAACTCATCTTTGAAGACGATGAAATCATAGCTGTTAACAAGCCCTACTCCATGCTAAGTGAGGAGGTGCAAAAAAAGCTAAACTACAAGCTTTTAAACAGACTTGACAAAGAAACAAGCGGGCTTTTACTTTTATGTAAAAACGAAGAAGCTCGTATGAAATTTATAAAAGAATTTAAGGAACAAAGAGTATACAAAGCTTACATAGCAGTGCTTAATGGCATAGTAGCACAAGAAATGGAGATAAACGAAGCAATCCTAGTTAAAAAAACAAAAAATTCAGCCTTTGCTAAGGTTTCAAAAGATGGCTTAAGTGCACATACTAAGATAATACCCCTCATGGTAAATGCTAAAAAAAGTCTAGTAAAAATACTCATAACAACAGGCAGAACTCATCAAATAAGGCTTCACACAGCCTTTATAAAACATGGGATCTTAGGAGATGAAAAATATGCTAAATCAAAATCTTTTAGAATGTTTTTGCATAGCTTAGAATGTAAAATTTTAAACTATCATTTCATAGCACCTTTAGATAAAGAATTTGAGGAGCTTGGTTTTAAAAATTTAACTTTTTAAAGACCTTTAAAGCAAAATATGATATAATACAGATTTTTACTTTGATTTAGAATTTTTTAAAAAAAGGAAAATTTTGTTTGACTTAATAGGAGATTCTTTTAAATCCGCCATTAATAAACTTAGATTTGTAGACGATGAGAAGTCTTTAAAAAACGCCCTTGATACGCTTAAAAAATCTTTGTTAAAAGCTGATGTGCATCATAAGGTGGTAAAAGAATTCTTAGCCCTTGTTGAAGAAGATGTAAAAAAGCTTGGCATAGGTCAAAAAAATTTCTTAGCCTCAATAAAACAAAATTTAGAAAATATACTTAGCTTAAAGGATAAACCGCAAGGATTTGTCTTTTCAAATACACCTCCAACCGTGGTTTTGATGTGTGGTTTGCAGGGTGGAGGTAAGACCACAAGCACAGCAAAATTAGCAAATTTTTTAAAGCTTAGAAACAAAAAAGTCTTAGTAGCAGCCTGTGATTTACAAAGACTGGCTGCAGTAGAGCAGCTACAAAAACTTTGCGAGGATAATGACTTTGATTTCTTCAGTATAGATGGTGAAACAAAGGCTATATCTGTAGCAAAAGAAGCTATTAAAAAGGCTAAAAGTGCGGCATATGATGTCTTGCTTGTAGATACTGCCGGTCGTTTAGCCATAGATGAAGCCTTGATAGCTGAACTAAAAGAGATAAAACAAGCCTTACAGCCCGATGAAACTTTTTATGTAGCAGACTCCATGAGCGGACAAGATGGGGTTAAAACTGCAGCCTCTTTTAATGAAAGTATAGGCATAAGTGGAGTGATACTTAGCAAATTTGATGCTGATACAAAGGGTGGAGTTGCTCTTGGAATAGCAAAGCAGCTTCAAATTCCACTTCGCTTTATAGGTATAGGAGAGAAGGTAGCGGATCTAGAACCTTTCATACCAGATAGGATAGTAGGACGCATAATGGGAGAGGGAGACCTAGCCTCTTTAGCCGAAAAAACTGCTACCATAATAGATGAAAAAGAGGCTAAAAAATTAAACCAAAAAATAAAAAAGGGTGAGTTTAATTTTAATGACTTTCTAGAGCAAATACAAAATGTAAGTAAGCTAGGAAGTATGCAATCACTACTTTCTATGATACCTGGCATGTCAAATATTAGCTCTACTCTTAAGGATATAGATTTTGAAAATTCTGAGCAACTAAAACACATAAAAGCGATGATATCTTCTATGACACCGAAGGAAAGAGAGCAACCAAGCCTTTTAAATAACTCAAGAAAACGCAGGATAGCAAATGGTGCTGGTCTATCTCAAATGGAAGTAAATCGCTTTTTAAAGCAGTTTGAAAATGCTGCTAAATTAGCTAAAAAATTTTCATCAAAGGCTGGTATGCAAAATCTAATGCAAATGATGTCAAATGCCAGAAAAGGTTTTTAAATTTTATATGTAAGCATTTTGTGTTTACATATAAAATTTATTTTAGGAGATTTTAATGACAGTTGTTAGACTTACTAGAATGGGACGCAAAAAAAGACCATTTTATAGAATAGTAGTTACTGATAATAGAAAAAGAAGAGATGGTGCATGGATAGAAAGTATAGGGTATTACAATCCAATGACAGAGCCAGAGTTGATTAAATTTGACGCTGAAAGGCTTGCATATTGGAAAAGCGTTGGTGCAAAACTTAGCGACAAGGTTGCCTCTATAACGAGTAGATAAGATGGCTGAAGAATTTTTAAAAGAATACGCTAAATTAATAGCTGATTTTCCAGAAAAAATTCAAACCAAGTCCATATCTTTGGGAGATAATTTTGTGGAGATAATCATCTATGCCGACAAGGTAGATACTGGCAAGCTCATAGGTAAAAATGGCAAGATGATAAATGCTATTAAAACGGTGATTTCAGCTTTCAAAAGTAAGGATATGCTTTCTTATAGAGTTACAGTTAAAAACATAGATGAACAAGATTTTAGTAGCTAAGATAGGCAAAGCTGTAGCTCTTAAAGGCTTTTTAAGGCTTCATATTTTAAGCGATTTTCCTTATATTTTTAAAAAAGATAATACATTTAGCAGTATAGATGATAGAAAATTTAAAATAAAAAGCTTTGATAAGGAAAGATCTTTAGTGCTTTTTGAAGGGTATGAAGATGTAAATTTAGCAAGAGAGCTTACAAATTTAGAACTTTATAAAAGCCTAGAAGAAACCAGAAAAGAATGTAAGCTAAAAAAAGATGAATTTTTTTACTTTGATATAATTTCTTGCGAGGTCTTTGAAGATGGTAAAAAGATTGGCGAGGTCTTTGATATACTTCAAACCTCTGCTTCTTATCTTTTTTTAGTGAAAACTACCAAGACCATAAGAGCAAATTTTGCCAAAGAGTTTTATCTACCTTATGTTGATTTTTACATAGATTCAGTGGATATAAAATCAAAAAAAATTTATGCTAAAAATGCCTTAGAATTACTAAAAAGTATATGAAATTTTCTTTCGTTTCTTTATTTTGTGAAATTTTTTGTCCATATTTTAAGCATTCCATACTAGCTAGAGCTAAAGAAAAAAACCTAATAAATACGGACTTTTTTAATCCTAGAGATTTTTCAAAGGATAGTAGAAAAAAAGTAGATGATTACAAGATAGGTGGTGGAGCTGGGCTTTTAATGCAGGTAGAACCGCTTTATGAGTGCTTAAAAGAGATAAAAAAAAATGATAAACAAACTCATTTTATCTTTTTAAATCCAGCTGGAAAAACCTTTATACAAAAAGATGCAAAAAGACTGGCTAAAAAAGAACATATTTGCTTTGTTTGCGGTAGATATGAAGGCATAGATGAAAGAGTTGTTGAAATCTTTGCTAATGAGGTTTTTTCCCTTGGACCCTTTATTTTAACAGGCGGAGAATTAGCAGCACTTTGCATGAGTGATGCCATAAGTAGAAACATAAAGGGTGTTTTAGGAAATTCACTAAGCCTAAAAGAAGAAAGCTTTGAGGATAATTTATTAGAAGCTCCCTCTTTTACAAAGCCTTTCTCCTTTATCCATAAAAATGAAATTTTAAATAGCACTTCAGCCTTTTTAAAGGGAAATCACGCTACAATAGCTGATTTAAAAAAAACCCTGTCTATAGCTAAAACAAGGTTTTTTAATCCAACTTTGTATCAAAAATACCTTTTATCAAGGAAAAATTATGAAAAATAAATATATACAAAATTTCGAAGCAAAGCAGCTTGAGGGTAAGAATGTTCCAGATTTTAGAGCAGGTGATACTTTAAAACTTGCCATACGCATAAAAGAAGGTGATAAAAGCAGAATTCAAAACTTCGAGGGAATTTGCATAGTTAGAAGAGGAAGCGGAACTGCAGAGACATTCACCGTTAGAAAAATAGGAGCAAACAACATAGGCGTTGAAAGAATTTTCCCTATATACAGCGAAAGCTTAGAAAGTATAACTGTTCTTAGACGCGGTCGTGTTCGTCGTGCAAGACTCTTTTATCTAAGAGATAGGAGAGGAAAAGCAGCTCGTATAAAAGAGCTTAAAAAATAAGTAGCTAAGTATGGCTTGGAGCAAAGATTCTTGGAGATCTTATCCTATAAAGCAGCAACCATTTTATGAGGATAAGGCTTCCTTAGAAGAGGTTACAAAAAAACTTGAAAAACTACCTCCTTTAGTTTTTGCTGGGGAGGTGAGATCTCTTAAAAATAAACTCGCTAAGGTAAATAAAGGTGAGGCATTTTTACTTCAAGGTGGAGATTGTGCAGAAAGTTTTTCAAATTTTGGAGCTAATAATATAAGAGATACCTTCAAGCTTATGCTTCAAATGGCGATAGTTCTTACCTTTTCTGGAGGTTGTCCGGTGGTAAAAGTAGGCAGGGTTGCCGGGCAGTTTGCAAAACCAAGAAGCTCGGATTTTGAAGAACTAGATGGAAGATCTTTGCCAAGCTACAGAGGCGATATAGTAAATGGTTTTGAATTTGATGAAGAGGCTAGAAAAGCAGATCCTAAGAGAATGCTAGAGGCTTATTATCAAAGTGCAACTACTTTAAATTTGTTACGTGCCTTTGCTAGAGGGGGTTTGGCTGATTTAAGAGAGGTTCATCATTGGAATTTAGCCTTTTTAAAAAATGTGGAGCTAGGAGATAAGTATAGTGAGCTAAGTGAAAAAATTAGCCAAGCTATAAATTTTATAGAGGCTTGTGGCATAAATACCACAAACACTCCAAGCCTAAGAGAAACTAGTATATACACCTCACACGAAGCCCTACTTTTACCTTACGAAGAGGCTTTAACAAGGGTTGATAGTTTGAGTTTGGAAACTTATGATTGTTCAGCTCATATGCTTTGGATAGGAGAAAGAACGAGAGGAATTGATGAGGCACACGCGCACTTTTTAAGCGGGGTAAAAAATCCTCTAGGAGTAAAGATAGGTCCAAGTGCTAAGGCAGATGATATAAAAAAACTAGCCTCCATACTAAACAAAGATAATGAAGAAGGTAAGCTAAATATTATAATAAGAATGGGTGCTGAAAAGATAAGACTTTCTTTGCCTAAAATTCTAAGAGAGCTTAAAAAAGAGGGCTTAAACTTAATATATAGCATAGATCCTATGCATGGAAACACGGTAAAAGCTGGAAAATACAAAACAAGAGAATTTAATAGCATAATAAGTGAGTTAAGATCCTTTTTTGAAATAGCCATGAGTGAGGGAGTTTATCCGGGAGGAGTTCATCTTGAAATGACTGGACAAGATGTTACAGAATGCACAGGCGGTATATCAAACGTAACAGAAGAAACTCTAAAAAAAAGATATGAAACTCAGTGCGATCCAAGGCTTAATGCCGATCAAGCCCTAGAATTAGCCTTTTTAATGGCTGATCTACTAAAAAAGGCTAGATCTTGATAAGACTTTATGGTATAAAAAATTGCTCTAGTGTTAAAAAGGCTATTGACTTTTTAAACTCAAAAGAGCTTAGCTTTGAATTTTTGGATATAAAAAAGATAAATGAAGATGAACTTGATTTTTTCTTAAGCAAAAAATCTTTTGACCTTTTGATAAACACCAAAGGAACTAGTGCTAGAAAAGCAAATATAAATCAAGACTTCATAGCAAAATCCAGTGAAGATGACTTAAAAAAAACTCATACTTCAAAATCCAAGCCTTATAAAAAGACCAGTAATTTGCATTGATAATACCGTGCTTATCGGAAAAGAATACGAAAATTTTAAATTCTAAAAATAAAATAATACGCTTTTTAAAAACTGATTATGTGTAAAAGCTTCAACACTATTAAGATATTTTATACAAAAAATAATTTTTTTTTACTTTTTTTAAATATTCCCATATATTTTTACTATAATAGCAGATGAGAAATACTTTTTAAAGGTTTAATTATGACAGAAGAAAGACTAAAAGCTCGTCTGTTAGAGCTTGAAAGCATGCCTTCTTTAAAACCTGAGCTTTCTATACCACAAGCTTTAGAACAAGCAGGTTTTTCTAGAAGAGACTTTTTGAAATGGGCTGGTGCAATGACAGCTTTTTTAGCCCTGCCTAGCACTCTTACCCCTCTTGTTGCTAGAGCTGCTGAACTCGCTGATAGAGTGCCTGTTGTTTGGCTTCACATGGCTGAATGCACGGGCTGTTCTGAAAGCCTTTTAAGAAGTGATACCCCCACTATAGATAGCCTGATATTTGATCATATATCCCTAGAGTATCACGAAACAGTTATGGCTGCTTCTGGTTGGCAAGCTGAAGAAAATTTAGAATCTGCCATAGAAAAACACAAAGGAAACTACTTTTTAATGGTTGAAGGTGGTATCCCTATGGGTGATACAGAGGGTTTTTTAACCATAGGTCCGCACGGAAAAACAGGGTATCAACTAGCAAAAGAGGCATGTGAACATGCAAAAGCTATCTTAGCTATAGGAACCTGTTCTTCCTTTGGTGGAATTCAAGCCGCTCGACCTAATCCAAGCAACGCTCAGCCTCTAAGCGAGGTTACAAAAAGAACAGTCATTAATGTACCGGGCTGTCCTCCAAGCGAAAAAAATATAGTAGGAAGCATATTGCAGTATTTAATCTTTAAAGAAGCTCCTTCGCTTGATGTTTATAATAGACCAAAATGGGCTTACGGGCTTAGAATTCATGATCTATGCGAAAGAAGGGGGCATTTTGATGCTGGTGAATTTGTGCAAAAATTTGGAGATGAGGGTGCTAAAAATGGCTATTGTCTTTACAAGGTAGGCTGTAAGGGACCTTATACCTTTAATAACTGCTCTAGAGAAAGATTTAATTCTCATACTTCTTGGCCTATACAGGCAGGGCATGGCTGTATAGGTTGTTCTGAGCCTCATTTTTGGGATAGAATGCAACCATTTGAAGAGCCTATGGCTGATAGACTCTTACCTTTAGGACAAGGAGCTGATGCAGTAGCTGATAAAATAGGTATAGGAATTTTATGCCTAACTGGTGTAGCTATTGCTGCTCATGCTGCCTTAGCTGCTGTTAAAAAAAAGGATAAAGGAGCCTAAGCATGTCACAAAGAATTATAGTAGATCCCATAACAAGGATAGAAGGACATCTAAGAGTTGAGGTTGTAGTAGATGAAAACAATGTAGTTAAAGAAGCTTACTCTGGTTCTACTTTGTGGCGTGGAATAGAGACTATAGTAAAGGGACGCGACCCAAGAGACGCTGGTTTTTTAACTCAAAGAATTTGCGGAGTATGCACCTTTTCTCACTATAAGGCTGGTATAGTTGCCGTTGAAGATGCCTTAGGTATAACTCCTCCACTAAATGCTATATTAACAAGAACCCTAATGAATGCAGCCTTATTTTTACATGATCATATAGTGCATTTTTATCAACTACACGCTCTTGACTGGGTGGATATAGTAAGTGCTTTAAGTGCTGATGTTAAAAAAGCAAGTGATGAAGCCTTTAAGTATACAGACCTGCCTTATGCCACAGGAGCTGACAAGCTTTTAGAGGTGCAAAAAAGATTAAAGGCTTTTGTGGACAAGGGAAATTTAGGACCCTTTGCTAATGCTTACTACGGACACCCAACATACAAGCTAAACGCTGAACAAAACTTAATAGCTCTTTCTCACTATCTTGAGTGCCTTAGAATTCAAAGAATAGTAGCTCAATGCATGGCTATATTTGGTGCTAAAAATCCTCATCCACAAAGCTTAACCGTTGGTGGAGTTACCTGCGTTATGGATCTTTTAAGCCCGGCTAGACTCGGCGAGTATTCAGAAAAAATGAAAGAGGTTGCTGATTTTGTAAATAGGGCTTATTATCCTGATTTAGTTATGGCAGGTAAGGCTTATGCAAACGAAGCTAGTGTAATAAATGATGTTGGGGTGCCAAATTTAATGACTTACAAAGAATTTCAAATAGGCTCAAATGAGTGGCTCTTTGAAAGTGGATACATTAAAAATGGGGATCTAAGCAAGGTTTATGAGGTAGATGAAGCTTTAATAACTGAAGAAGCAACTCATTCTTGGTATAAAAATGATAAGCCTTTACATCCTTATGACGGAGAAACAGATCCTAATTACACAGGCTTTGTAGATATGAAAACACCTAATGCAAAAGGCGAAATGGTAGATAGTAAAGCCTTTGATATAAAAGGAAAATACAGCTGGATAAAGGCTCCTAGATATGATTTAGAACCTATGCAAGTAGGTCCTTTAGCTAATATAGCTGTAAATTACGCTAAGGGAAATAAAATAGTAGTTGAAGCTGTGGATAAATTTTTAAAAGATAGCTCCTTGCCTTTAAGTGCTGTCCTAAGCACACTTGGAAGAACAGCTACTCGCTGCATAGAAGCTAGTATAGTTGCAAATAATATACATAAGGCTTTTGACAATTTAGTTGAAAATTTAAAGGTAGATGAGAGCACCTGTGCTGAGTATAAGATAGATCCTACTAAAGAATACAAAGGCAGATACATAGGTAATGTCCCAAGAGGTATGCTAAGCCACTGGTGCCGCATAAAAGATGGGGTTATATCTAACTGGCAAGCAGTTGTTCCGTCTACATGGAATGCTAGTCCAAAAGATCATAAAGGGGTTGGAGGAAGCTATGAACAATGTCTTATAGGTCTTAAGATAGCTGATGTAAGACAACCTCTAGAAATAATTAGAAAAATTCACTCTTATGATCCTT
>CASFHJ010000057.1 GCA_949294425.1 uncultured Campylobacter sp. | reverse complement strand
AATGGTGAAAAGACTTAGTGAGTATAAGGCGGATTAAGACTTTTAAAATGATTAAAACAGGGAAATCCTACATCACCTTTTCTAGCACAGCAAAATAAGCATTTTCTAGCCTTTGTAGCTCGTTTTTTTGTGCTTCCAAATCCCTTGAAAGACTTTCTATGCCAAGCTCTTTGTAAATTTTTTCATCACAAAGACTTTCGTGTAGATTTTTTATCCTTTCCTCGCATTCTTGTATCTTTTTTGGGTAGGTATTTAAAATTTCATTTTCCTTATAACTTAGCTTTTGCTTGTCTTTTGTCTTTAGGTTTATTTCTTTTTGCTGCGATAAAGACTTAGTAAAAAGATCAAAATCCTTAAGCTCTTTTTCTCTTTCTAAATACTGCGTATAAGAGATATGCTCGATATTTATACATGAATTTTCAAAGGCAAAAAGTTTGTTTGCTATCTTATCTACAAAATATCTGTCATGAGAGACAAGCAAGATAGCTCCTTGAAATTTTAGCAAATACTCCTCTAAAATATTTATGGTGGCTATATCAAGGTCATTTGTAGGCTCGTCTAAGATTAAAACATCGTATTTTTGAATGAAAAGCAAGGCTAAGGCTAAGCGATTTTTTTCTCCTCCGCTTAGGGTAGAAATTTTTTGATCTAAAAACTCCTTTGGAAATAAAAAATTTTTAAGATAGGCATAAACGTGCATTTGCTTATCATAAACCAAAACCCTATCTGAGCCATTTGGACAAAAAAGCTCTATTAAGCTTTTATCAGAATTTAAAAGTTCTCTTGCCTGATCAAAATACCCTATCTTTAAATCCCCCATCTTAAGCTCACCACTATCGCTAGGAAGCTTAGATAAGATCACCTTTAAAAAGCTTGATTTACCACAACCATTTTTACCAACTATAGCTATCTTTTCACCTTGTAAAATTCTAGCGCTAAACTTGGAAAAAAGTAGCTTATCTCCCATGCTTTTTGATATATCCTTAAGCTCAAAAAGCATTTTTTTGCGGTTAGTATCAAGGCTTTGCTTTGTGCTAGAATTTGCTCTTGAAATTTCAAGCTTTAATTTTCTTATAAGAGAGGGATTTTTCTTTGCCTCCTCTCTCATTTTTAAAATTCTTTCCTTTCTGCCCTCATTTCTTTTAAGTCTTGCTCTAACACCCTTTCTAAGCCACTCTTCTTCTGCTTTTAAATGCTTTAACAAGGTCTCATGACTCTTTGAAAGACTTTGCAAAAGCTCTGATTTTTTTTGCAAATAATTAGCATAAGATCCTTCAAAAACCCTTAATTCCCCAGCCTCTAGCTCCACACATTTATGTGCTATACTATCTATAAAATACCTATCATGCGATATAAAAATAACGCACATTTTAGATTTTTTAAGCATATCCTCTAAAAAAGCTGTCATATAAACATCTAAATGATTTGTAGGCTCATCTAAGAGCAAAATATCTGGATTTTTTAGCAAAAGTATACATAAACCAACACGGCGAATCTCACCTCCACTTAGGGTGCAAACAGCTCTATGCTCATAATCTAAAAGCTTAAATTCTTTTAAAATTCTTTGAATTTTACTATCTATATCCCAAGCGTCCTTGCTATCTATGAAGCTTATAAGTTCATCTAATCTTTTTAAAAGCTCCTTATCAGCAGTATCAAGCCTAGCTTGTAAAAGCTCGTATTCTTTTATACAGGCATAAAGCTCGTCAAGCTCCCTTTTTATAAGATCTTTTACGCTTAAATTCAAAGTAAAATCAACAAGTTGAGATAACATGGCTATGCTCTTATTTCCCTGTCTTATTACCCTTCCTGAGTCTGCTTCTATCTCTCCCATAAGGGCTTTTAAAAAGCTTGACTTACCCTCGCCATTTTTACCTATAATGGCTATTTTTTCTCCTGCATTAGCGCTAAAATTTACATTTTTTAATATAGTTTTATTTGCAAAACTTTTACTAAAATCAATCATATCAATAAGTGCCATATCAATCCTTAAGCTTAAAAGAAAAGGTGCTACCCTCTCCAAGTGTGCTTGAAATTTCAAGGTAGCTATTATGTATACTTAGAATTTTTTTTACCAAAAAAAGCCCTAAGCCAAAAGAATTATTGCTTTTACTATCTATTTTGTAGAATTTTTTAGTTATAAGTTTTATATCCTCTTTTTTTATACCATCTCCAAAATCCCTTATGCTAACTCCCTTAGCAAAAACAGATAAAAGCACATCTTTTTGACTATATTTTAAGGAATTTGAAAGTAAATTTATAAGCACTTGCTCTATAAGAAATTCATCTGCTTTTACTATACTTCTTTCTCCTTTTAAAACAACCCTTTCAAAGCCCGGATTTTTCAGTATCTTTTCACAAAGTTTGAAAAGATCAAAATTATGCATATGAAGCTTAGACTTGTCTATATTAAAGACAAAATTTAATTTATTTGTAAGATTATTAAGCTTAAAGCTTTGTTTTTTTATCTTTTCTAAAAGTTCATCTTTTAAAGAGCTATCATCTTTTTTTAAAAGCTCCACACTTAAATCAATCACAGATAAAGGATTTTTAAGCTCGTGAGATATAGCAGATATAACATTTTTTAGCTGTATATTTTTAAGAGCTATTTTATCATTTTGCTTTTTATTTTTAAGCTGCCTTTTTATAATCTTTTCTTTTATCTTAACAAGCTTTTCATTTAAGGTGTTTACATCTTCAAAGATAGAAGCTCGTAAAAAGCCTTCTTTTAAGGCACTTGTGCTATCTAAAAAAGAAATCACCTCTGCTATTTTCTTTGATATTTACTTAAAAAAAATAAAGCAAAAAATAAATAAAATAAGACAAAAAATAAGATAAAAAGAAAAAATATAAAACCAAAAAGATGTTAAGGATAAAAATCTAGGATAAACAATGAGAGTATAAGAAAAATCCCCTTTATCAAAACTCTTTAACAAGACTTTTTTAGAGGATATTTTTAAAATTTCATTTTCTTTTAAGAATTTATATGGCTTATAATCCTTTAAAGAAGACATTACACTGCCGTTTTTATCTATTATAAAATCAGCTCTAGTCCTTGTAGCAAACTCTTTTAACTCGCCTTGTGAGGCTTTATCTAGCGGAAAAAGATAAAGCATATCATTTAAACTTTTTATCTTTTGTTCATATTGTTTAAGTAGTAAAAAATTTAACTGAGAATTTATCAAAAAATAAAAAAATACAGCAAAAACTAGGGCAAAAAAAGAAAAAACACACAAAAATGCAGTTCTAGTTTTTAACATAGCTTATAGCCCATACCTCTTACACTTACTATGTGTTCTTTTAGTTTTGGAATTTTATTTTTAATCCTAGTCAATGCTATGTTTATGGTTTTATCCTTTGTATCATCGCTCTTCCATACCATCTCACTTAAAAACTGCCTTGTTAAAACCACCTCTTTATTTTCAAAAAAACATTTCAAAAGCTCGAATTCTAGATTAGAAAGCTGAAGTTCTTTGCCATCGTCAAAGCACTGCCTACTTTCATTATCTAATAAAAAGCTCATAAAAGAGATCTTAGAATTCTCCTTTTTATGCCTTTTTACAAGAGCCTTTATCCTAAAAAGCAGTTCATCAAAATTAAAAGGCTTTGTTACATAATCATCACAACCAGCAGAAAAACCTTCCAAAATATCTTTTTGTAAGGTTTTAGCTGTAAGAAAGATGATTGGCTCATTATAAGCCTTAGCCCTTAGTTCTTTGACGAAATAAAAACTATCTTTATTTGCTATATTTCTATCAAGTATCATCACATCTATATCATTTTCATCAAGACAAGATATGACCTCTTTAAGATCAAAAAAAGAAAAAAGCTCATAGCCAAGAGCTTTAAATTTAAGGCTTAAAACCTCATTTAAATCCCTATCATCTTCTACTAATAAAACTTTCATACAAGTTCCGCATATTTTGCAAACAAACAAGAATCAAGCTTGTTAATCTGCTCTAGCAAAGCCTCATCAACCCTTTCATCTATCAAGATAACAGCCAAAGCAAAACCATTGCCATCTCTACCGAGTCTAAAATCAGCTATATTAATATCATGCTTTGCTAAGATAGTGCTTATATCAGCTATAACGCCCGGTATGTCTTTATTTTTGATAAAAATCATCTTACCCTTAGGCTTAAAATCTGTCTTAAAGCCGTTAACATCTATAATTCTTTGCTCATCTTCTGCAAAAACAGTGCCAGAAATACTAAAGCCTGAGTGTTCTGTTAGAATTTTAATGGTTAGTTTATTATTATAGCCGCTACTTGGTAAAACCTCGTATTCTAAGGCTATGTCCTTTTCCTTGCTAACAAAGTCCACATTTACATAATTTATACTATCACCTAAAATTCTTTTTAAAGCTCCAACGGCAGCAAAACTTAGCATGGATTTAGCATATTTTGAAATCTCTCCTTCAGCTTCTAATCTAATAGCCTTTATAACGTCTTTATTTTCTATTTGAGAACATAAAAAAGAAATTTTAGATACAAGCTCTACGTAAGGAAGTGCAAAACTAGGTAGGTCCTCTGTTTTAATAGGCAAATTTAAGGCATTTGGATAAGATATTTCTCTAGCAGCATTTAAGGCTTGTTCACAGGCTTGTATAGCGATATTGCTTTGACTTTCAAGGGTATTAGCACCAAGATGGGCTGTAACTGAAACATTTTCAAAGTCAAGTAAGGGGTGGTTCGTGGCAGGTTCTTTTGAAAAAACATCTATACCAAGCCAAGCTATTTTAGCACTCTTTAAACCCTCACAAAGTGCTTCCTCTACATAAAGTCCTCCCCTAGCACAATTTATAAGACGCACTCCGTCTTTCATTTTTGCTATCTCTTTTGCACCTATCATGGCATTAGTTTCTTTTGTCTTTGGAGTATGTATGCTTATAAAATCGCTTTCTTTTAAAAGCTCGTCTAAACTCTGGGTATAAGACATATCAAGATCTAAAACCTTAGAAGCTGGTATATAAGGATCATAGGCTAAAATTTTCATACCAAAGGACTTAGCCCTTATAGCTACTCTAGAGCCTATATGTCCAAAGCCTATGATACCTAAGGTTTTACCCTTTAACTCTACCCCATACCATTTTTCTCTATTCCAAATCCTATCTTCTTTTAGTTGCTTATGAGAATTTACCAAGGCTCTTGCAGAACACAAAAGATGTGCCATGGTAAGCTCTACTGCTGCTATGGTATTAGCAGTTGGGACATTCATAACTATAACTCCCTTTTTTGAAGCATACTCTATATCTACATTATCCACCCCAACCCCAGCCCTAACAACGGCTTTTAAATTCTTAGCAGCATCTAAAAATTTAGCATCTACATCAGTAGAGCTTCTAGTTATAGCTACATCTGCGTCTGCAATGATGTGTAAAAGCTCGTCCTTTGGCACCTTAGCCGCCTCTATGAGCTCTACATCATCTGCCTTTCTTATGAGATCAACTCCAAGCTCTAAAATAGCATCACATATTATAATTTTTTTCACAGCCAAATCTCCTTTATCTGCGTGTTTATATCATAGACAAGTAAAGCCTTTTGAATTTGCTCTAACAAAAATTTATTATCCGTATCCAAAAATACATCTGTCTTATCTCCTGCCCTAGTTATAGAATACTTAAGATCAAAAGAATTTAAAGTTTGTTTAAGACAAAATAAGGAATAAATATCATTTTTATCTAAGATAAGTTGATAAAACTTAGTTTTTTCTTGTAAGAAAGAAGTATCAAGATCAAAAAACATAGAAAAGCTTTCCACTGCCGGAGAATAGTCTCTAGATGTCATCTTTAAAAACCTATCCTGCCAAGTATCGCCATCTGATACGCCAACATAAGAAAGATTTTTTTCCACATCATCAAGACTGGAGTGAAAAACTGGTAGTCTTATCTTACTAGCATAAAAAATATAAGCTATGCTAGAAAATAAAAACACAAATAAAATAAAGAAAACAGAGAAAAAAAGGTATTTTTTCTTCATTTTTTATCTTAGGATAGTTGTTCTTTTATAATATCTCCTAGTGTTACCTTTTCATCAGAATTTAACTCATTTAAAAGCTCTCTTTCTTTTATATTTTGTAGAGCTTTTACACTAAGTCTTATGCGATTTTTTTTCTGATCTATTAGAGATATTACAGCCTCTATCTCATCATTAATCTTTAAATTCTCCATATCCTTACTATGTATATCATCTTTATGTATAAGAGCATCAACATTCTCGTCTAATTCTACAAAGATTCCAAAGTCTTTAATATCTTTTATCCTACCCTTAACTATATCGCCGTTTTTGTGTTTTTGTGCGTAAGAGCTTATAGGGCTATCCTGCAATTCTTTAGTGCTTAAAGATATTTTTTGATTTTGTGTATCTATCTTTACTATCTTTACTTCTATCTCATCATCTACCTTGTAAAGATCTCTACATTTTTTATTTCTATCCCAAGAACAATCATCATTATGAAGCAAACCCTCCACAGAGCCTATTTTTACGAAGGCTCCAAAATTTATTATAGAGGTTATCCTACCCTTTACAACATCTGCAACCTTATAATTTTGCAAAAATTCATTAAAAGGCTTTAAAAGTAAATTCCTTAAAGATACTCTCAATCTCTTTTGCAGGGCCTCTCTTTCTATAACCTCAACATCAAGCTCATCGCCCTTATTTATGTAGTCTTTTGGGTGCTTGATATTCTTATCCCAAGAAATTTCACTTATATGTAAAAAGCCCTCTATATCATTACCAAGATCAACAAAGGCTCCGTATGGCTCTATATTTGAAACCACGACCTTTATGGTATCTCCAACCTCTAAGCCGTCCTTTATCTCACTCCAAGGATCTGGCATAGCAGCCTTTATAGAAAGGGAGAGGTGTTTTTTATCTTTATCATATCCTATGGCTTTTACTAGAACCTTTTCGCCCTCTTTATAGTGCATACTAGGATTTACATGACCCTTATAAGAAATTTCACTATAATGAACCAAGCCATCAACCCCGCCAACATCAACAAACATACCATAAGAGGTAATTTTCTTTATAACACCCTCAATAGCAGAGTCAAGCTCCATGATGTTTTTCACCACTTCCTTACGCTTTTTACGCTCTTCATCGCTTAACTTCTTTCTAGAAACCACTATGCTAGCGTCTTTTTCATCTACCTTTATGATTTTTACCTTAAGCTTTTTATTCTTAAAATTCTTTGAGTCTTTTGGTATGCTATACTGGGACTTTGGTAAGAAAAATTCTACTCCATCAGAATTTACAGCTATGTAACCGCCATTATTTTTAGCTATCAATTCAACTTCTATAATCTTATCCTTATCCTCTTCTTTAAAATTTTTTATAAATTCATCTACCTTAGCCTTTCTTAAAGCCTTATGATAAGAAACCCTCCTAGTTCCATTAAAAGAAGATAATAAGGCAACCTTTATCTTATCTCCCTTTTTAAATATAAAGCCATTTTCATCTCTTATCTCATCTATGGGTAAGATTGCTTCTTCTTTTTCTCCTATGTCAACACAAACCTCACCACTAGCTTCCCTAATATCAACGATAACACCCTCTATAACAGAACCTTTGCTGTGTTTGTTGTCGTGTTCATCTAGCAAAGATTGAAAATCACAATCTTGATAATCATCTACATCAACAAAGTTTTTATTGTCCTGAGCCATACATTTCCCTTTTTTATAAATAGTTAAATATTCGAATATTTTATCTTATATTTTCTTTAATTATAGTTAAAGATTGCTTATTTTTTCTATTTTTTCTACAACTTTTTTTATAATCCAATCAGGAGTACTTGCTCCAGCACTTATACCACAATGCTTTTTACCTACAAACCATTCCTCTTTAAGCTCATCTTGGGTCTCTATGAGATAGGAATCTTCGCAGTTGTTTTTTGCTATCAAAAAAAGCTGTTTTGTATTTGAAGAATTTCTACCGCCAACAACCACCACCACATCACTTCTTTTTGAAAGCTCGGTTATGGCTTCTTGATTTTTAAAGGTTGCATCGCAAATAGTATTAAAAACTCTAACTTCCTTTACTCTTAGTAACAAATAATTTACTATTTGCATAAATTT
>CASFHJ010000056.1 GCA_949294425.1 uncultured Campylobacter sp. | reverse complement strand
CTTAGACTAAGCACTGAAAAATACCACTTAGCCTTGTTTTTATGTAGCATTATTATATCTCCTAAAAAACTTCTTGTGTTACTTGTTATTATCATCTCATCTTTTTTCTGCTCTAAAGATACGCTATAGTGAGCACCTCCCATAGCAAAATGCCCATCTTTAGTCTTTAAAATTTCATCACGCAAAAGCTTTATTTCCTTTTCTTTTAAAAAATTTAGCAAAAATTCTTTTTCCTCTCCCTTTTCTACCTCGTCTTTTATATTGTAGCTTTGCTCTTTTATAGCACTATCTTGATCAAAACCTAGTATATAGGCTATGCCAGTTACGGAAAAAAGTAAAGCCATAGGCAAGAAAAATAAGGATAGATATATATGAATTTGTCTAAAAAGCTTGTTTTTATTTATCATTTTTTATCCTTTTTGTGAAATTTTTTTCATTATATCAAAAATTTAAGCATTTTAATATATAAAAACTAAATAAAATGATAAATAAAATTTTTATATTTTGATATTTATTTTTTTAGAAAACTTTTATTAAAATTTTTATGGCTTATCAAAATTTAGCACTTTTTCAAGCTCTTTTTTTATCTCTAAGCAGCTTTTGTATACGTTTTTACTTCTCATAATAGCAGATGAAAAGGCTAAGGACTTTGCGCCTGAATCCTTAAATTCTTTTATATTTGTGGCATTTATACCGCCTATTGCTACCGCTTTTAAGGGGTATTTTTTTTCTTTTATGTGCTTAGTAAGTTCATTAAAGCCTTTAAGTCCTATTATAGAGCTATCTTTTGTAGGGCTTTCATAGATAGCTCCACAGCCTACATAATCAGCCTTAAAAGCAAAAGCCTCATCTATTTGAGCCTTTGTTTTAGCACTTATTCCTATTATCTTATCTTTTAAGAGCCTTCTAGCCTCTTTTAGAGGCAGATCATCTTGTCCTAAATGCACTCCAGCTGAGTTTATAGCCAAGGCTATATCTACTCTATCATTTATTATCAATGCTATATTTTTTTCATCACAAAGTCTTTTTAAAACTAGGGCTAGCTTGTAAAAATCTCTCGCACAAAGATTTTTTTCTCTAAGTTGTATCATATCCACACCGCCTCTTATGGCTTCTTGTATTATATTTAAAAATCTTTGTGTGCTAAGTTCATTTTTAGATGCTATTAGATAAAAAGTCAAGCTAATCCTTTAAAAAATAAAAATGATCAGTTGGACCATGTCCTTGCCCTAAATCTAAAGAATTTAAGATAGCGTTATACACGTAGTCTTTTGCCTCTTTTACTGCCTCATAAAGCTTTTTTCCTTTAGCTAAATTTGAGGCTATTGCAGATGAGAGTGTGCAGCCTGTTCCGTGAGTATTTTTGGTATTTATTCTATCTGATTCTAGGATAAAAACATCTTTGCCATCATAAAGCACGTCGTTTGCATTATCCTTTTTATGTCCTCCCTTTAGCAAAACAGCCTTTGCTCCAAGTTTTACTAGGTCTTTAGCAGCCCTTATCATATCCTTTTCATCTTTTATTTCAAAGCCACTTAGATACTGCGCTTCTGGTATATTTGGCGTTAAAATATCAGCAAATTTAAGCATGGTTTCCTTGAAAAATTCGCAGTTTTTAATATCCATCAAAGCAAAGCCATTTTTAGCAAACATCACAGGATCAAGCACTATGTTTTCAGGCTTATAAAGGCTTAAATTCTTAGCAACACAAGCCATTAGCTCTTTTGAAGGCAGCATTCCTATCTTAACAGCCTTTGGCACTATATCTTCAAAGACAGATAAAAATTGCTCATCAACCACAGAGCTAGGTATATCATAAGCAGAAATCACTCTTTTTGTATTTTCTGCCACCACACAAATTATCACAGACATTGCAAAAAGATTGTGTGCGCTAAAGGTCTTTATATCAGCTTGCACTCCAGCACCACCACTGCAATCACTTCCAGCTATCGTTAAAATAGGAATTTTTGTCCTAGGTTCTTGCATTTTTTTCCCTTAAAAAAATTTAAATTAGCTATTTTATCTTTTTTTGTCTTTAAAAGTAAAGCGGATTTTTTGTATTTTTAGCTTTTATTTATTTAATTAATTTTAAAAATCTATATCATTTATTTATATAATTTTTTCATTTAATATTAGCTCTTAAATAGCTATAAATAAATACTTTATATGTATTTTTTATAAAAGAAAAGCTATAAAAAATAAAGAAAATTTTAAGCTTTGCTTTGTATAATCATGATATTTATTATCTTAATTATTAAGGAGGATATCTGTTTTGAAAAAGTTTAATAGGATTAAGTTATCCGTTTTTACAGCAGCTGTTTTATTAGCATCTTATGCTGTTGCAGATGAGATAGAGGAGAGCTATAATATTGGAGAAACGGTTATATCGGCTTCAGGTTATGAGCAAGAGATAAAAGACGCTCCTGCTAGTGTAAGCATAATAGATTCAGAAGAGGTAATGAATAGACCTATAAGAGATTTAGGAGATATAGTTCAAGAGGTTCCGGGGGTAACTACCTCTGTTTCAAAAACAGGTTCACAAGATATACAAATGAGGGGTCTAAGCTCGGCTTACACTCTTATATTAGTAGATGGAAAAAGAGTAAATATGTCTAGAGGCTTTGATGGCAATGGTTTTGATACCACATCAGGCTTTTTGCCACCTGCTAGTATGATAGAAAGAGTGGAAGTTATTAGAGGTCCTGCTTCTTTGGTATATGGAAGCTCTGCTATGGGTGGGGTTATAAACATAATCACTAAAAAATACGCAGATAAAGCAACAGGTAGCATAGGCATAGAAAGTAGACTACAAGAAAACACTAGAAACTGGGGAAATCAATACGGCTTAAATTTCAATGTCTTTGCACCTCTTGATGAGAGTATTTCTATAAATTTTAGAGGTAAGTATCTTTTTGGTCAGGCAAATCACTTTTACAGATCTGATTATGGTCAAACAGTAACTAATAACAATCCCTACACAGCCCACAGCCCAACAGGCTTTCAAAATAAATCTTTTGGATATAGATTAAACTACAAGGCAGATGATGCTAATGATTTTTATTTTGATGTGGATTATGCCTTTCAAAGATTTGGTTCTTTAAACACCTCAAGAAATGCTGTTACAGCCATTAGAGACTATCATAGATGGCAGTTTGTCTTAAATCATGATGGAAATTATGACTTTGGTATTTTTAATAATTATTTTCAGTATTACAACACCTCTCGTATACCACATGTTGACGTGCCAATAGGGGGTAATCAAGGAAAGCCTAGCAAAAAAGGTCTTGTTGAAAATCAATTCTTTGCTTATGGAACTACCTTTAAAACAAATTTTGATTTTAGCGATACTTCCTCTTTGATACTTAATATGGGTCCTTATTTTCAGTGGGAAAAACTCATGAATATGGGTCAAGGGATACATCCTGATATGTATCAAGCAGCAGTTTTTGGGGAGGCTGAGTATTTTGTAAATGAGTATTTTTCAACTACAGCAGGTCTTAGAGTAAATCAGGTGCAAACCTATGGTATAAATTATTCTCCAAGAGTTTATTTTAATATTTATCCTACTGAGTGGCTAACCTTTAAACTAGGAGTTGCAAATGGCTTTCAAGCACCAAATTTAAATTATAGATTTGATATAGAAAGTCTTACTACGAATGAAATATCTTATGGTAATCCAGACTTAAAGCCAGAAAGCACATGGAACTATGAGCTAGGCACCATAATGCAGCTTGGATCTTCAAATTTATCAATTACTGGCTTTTACACAAGCTTTACAGATGCTATAGATTCTCAGTCTTATCAGAATGGCGAAAATGTTCCGGGACATGGAATGTGTAGTAATGCTTCTTGTGTTACTTATCAAAATGTTGATTCTGCTAGATCTGCTGGTGTTGAGGTGGGCTTTAAATCAGGAGCATTTTTAACAAATCTCATATCAAGAGGGCTTTTTTTAGATCTTACTTATTCTTTCACAGAGACTCAAAAACTTTCAGGACCTGATAAAGGAAGTCCACTAAATGATATACCAAGACATAATGCCTCTGCCAAGCTTTCTTACAAGGGTTCAAATTTTGATAGCTATTTAAGATGGGTAGGAAAGATGAAAACTACCACGGCAAATACTCATAGTGCTTCAGCCTCATCTGGTCCATACTTTAAAGATACTCATGTAGTTGATTTAGGAGCTAATTATAGCTTTTCAAATGGCATAGTAATAGGAGCTATGATAAACAATCTTTTCAACACAAACTTCACTCAGTATGATCTAGTAGGAAATACTCTTTCTCAAAAATATCAAAGAATACTTCCAAGTAGAAATTACTGGTTAACCTTAAGAGCTGAATTTTAGATTCCTTTACAAGAAAATTTAAATCTCCTTTAAGTGTAGGCTTTTTTTAGCTTACACTTTTTAAAATAACTTTATATCAAAGGGCTTATACTAGCCAAAAGATTAATATCTTATTAATAAAACTTAATTAAAATTTATGAAAGTATTTCACTCAAAAGGACTTTGCATGAAAAAAATTTTGGTATTAGCCTCTTTGTGTGCTTCCTTAAATGCAGCTGTTTTAGCTGTTGTAAATGGTAAGGAAATCACAGACGCAGAGCTTAATAAAAGATTAGAACAGGTTTTAGGCGGTAAATCAATAAGTTCTCTACCAGCTGAGCAAAAAAGAATGTTTATACAACAATACATAGCCCAACATCTCATCATAGAGGACGCTAAGAAAAAAGGCTATGAAAAGGATAAGCTTTATGCTGAGAATTTAGACCTAGCTAAAGAAAGCATTTTAATGGGCGTTTATCAGCAAAAATTAGCAGATGAAATTAAGATTGATAATTCCAAAGTAAAGGCACTTTACGATAAAAATAAAAATCAATTCGTAGAACCAGCTGCAGTTCATGCAAGGCATATACTTGTAAATAGCGATGCGGAGGCAAGGGCTATAATTTCAGAGCTTGGCACACTAAAGGGTTCTGCTTTGACCTCTAAATTTGAAGAGCTTGCTAGGGCTAAGTCTATAGATCCGGGTTCTGCTTCAAGAGGAGGCGATCTTGGCTGGTTTGGTGAGGCTGATATGGTTAAGCCCTTTAGCGATGCTGCCTTTTCTCTTAAAAATGGCACCTTTACAAAGACTCCTGTAAAAACTCAATTTGGTTATCATGTGATTTTAAAAGAGGAAGCAAGAGCTAAAAAGCAACTCACACTTAGCGATGCTAATGTGAAAAAATTTATAGAAAATCAAATAAAGGCACAAGAGGTAAATTCTTTGATGAATCAAAAGGCTAAAGAGCTTTTTGACGCTGCTAAGGTAGAGATTAAATAATGGGTGTTTTAGATATAGTAAAGCCGGGTGTAGTAAGCGGCGAGGATTTAAATAAGGTTTATGAGTATGCAAAGTCTCAAGGTTTTGCTATACCAGCTGTAAATGTAGTAGGCACGAATTCAATAAATGCTGTTCTTGAAGCTGCTAAGGAGGTGAAATCCCCTGTTATCATACAATTTTCAAACGGAGGAGCTAAATTTATAGCTGGAAAGTCCTGCCCTAACGCAGATGTTTTAGGAGCTATAAGCGGTGCAAAACACGTGCATTTACTTGCTAAGGCTTATGGAGTAGCTGTTATCTTACACACAGATCATGCTGCAAGAAAACTACTTCCATGGATAGATGCACTTATAGAGGCTAATGCTGATTTTAAGGAAAACGAGGGACAGGCTTTGTTTTCATCTCATATGCTTGATTTAAGCGAGGAGGATTTAGAGGAGAATTTAAGCACTTGTGAAGCTTATCTTAAAAAACTATCTGCACTTGGAATCTGCCTTGAAATAGAGCTTGGTTGCACTGGCGGAGAAGAAGATGGAGTGGATAATACAGGCATTGATAATGCTAAGCTTTATACCCAGCCAGAAGATGTGGCTTTAGCTTATGAAAGGCTTATGAAAATAAGTGATAAATTTAGCGTAGCTGCTTCCTTTGGTAATGTGCATGGGGTTTATAAGCCCGGAAATGTGAGCTTAGAGCCTAGTATATTAAAAAATTCTCAAAGCTATGTAAGAGATAAATTTAAGCTAAGTCATGAAAAGCCTATAAATTTCGTCTTTCACGGGGGTTCTGGTTCTGAGCTTAGCGATATACAAGAGG
Organism: uncultured Campylobacter sp.; assembly: GCA_949294425.1. Lineage (GTDB taxonomy): Bacteria > Campylobacterota > Campylobacteria > Campylobacterales > Campylobacteraceae > Campylobacter_D. The sequence goes on along the minus strand of CASFHJ010000056.1, from coordinate 7,940 downwards.
CGATAAGTTACGGCGTTATAAAGATGAATATAGACACAGATACGCAGTGGGCTTTTTGGGACGGGGTGCGTGAGTATGAAAAAGAAAATAAGCACTATCTACAAGCACAGATTGGAAATCCGCAGGGAGAGGAGAAGCCTAACAAAAAGTATTATGATCCAAGGGTTTGGCTAAGAGCTGGAGAGGAAAGCATGGTAAAAAGGCTTAAAAAAGCTTTTGAGGATCTAAACTGCATAGCTAGAAATTAGGATTTTAAATGGATAAAGAAAATTTAGAGCTTGTATTACCCGAGATAAAACAAAGAAGTTCCTTGCTAGTTTATGCAAAGATAGCATTTTTTCCCTTTGTTTTTTGTGTTGTAAGTGTGTTTGCGTATTTGGGCTACATAGACTTAAATATTGGATTGCTAGAGTTAAGCATAATCATTCTTTTATTTTTAAGTGCCATTTTTTTTATAAGATATAACGCAGAATACAGCTCTAACATTTTCGAGCAGCAAAAGGACGAATTTAAACAAGCGCTTAAAAGATACATAATGAAAAATTTTTTAAGCATAGGTAAAGAAACTAAGAGTAATGCCTCCTTTGATGACTTTGTTTCATCTTATATGAAGGGCATAAAAAATGAGCATTTTTCCTCTATAGCTCCCTCTGTTTTTGCCCTATTAGGTATCTTAGGAACCTTCATAAGCATAGCTTTTTATATACCAAGCTTTACAAATATTACTTCCTTAGAAGCAGATATATCAAAGCTTTCTATCTCACTTGCTTCCTCTTTTTATCTTTGCATTTATGGGATTTTTTTATCTTTGTGGTGGGTTTTTTTTGAAAAATTTGGAAATTTAAAAATTCAGCTCATCTTAGATAGGCAAAAAAATGCCACTAGAACATTTTTTTGGTCTAAAGAGGAGCTTAGACAAAGATATTTGGAGAAATCCTTGCAGCATTTTGATAAGGTAGCTGTTGTTTTTGAACAAGTTAGTAATGAGGATTTTTTCAAAGAGCTTGATAGAAGTATAGAGCGTAAATTTGGGCTTTTTCAGGAAATGCTAACTGTGGAGGAAAAGGCTATAAGACTAAGTAGTGAGCATATAAAACAAAGCATGACAGAGCTAAATAGGGCGCATAGAAACCAAAGAGACTTAGGTAAAATTTATCTTGAAATGACTAATAATATAAATATCTTAAATCAAAATTTTAAGGATATAAGCTCTAGAATGAGTGAGCAATACAACAGACTCCTAGATATAAGTAATGAAAAAATAAACCATTTTGATAAAACCCTAGCATCTTTAGATGAAAAGATAGATTCTTTAAGGAAAAATTTTGAGCTTTATGAAAATTCCTTACTTGAAAATCAGGAGAAAGTTTTTAAAGCTTTCAAAGAGGCTATGTTTGAAGGTATGAAAAATTTTAAAGAGGTTTATGAGGAGGAGAAAAATATAGATGATAAGATAGAATTAATGACTCAGTTAAGACAGGATATGACAGAGATAGATAATGAAACAAGTGAGCTCATAGCAAAGCTTGTAAAAGACGATAAAAAGACAAATGAAGAATAACAACGTATTTTACTTTTTTTCACTTTTAGTAGCCGCGCTTTTCATCTTACTTTTTTTTCTGCTTTCTGTATTTTTTCTAAAGAATTTACTTATAAAAGAAGATATAAAAAAAGAAGAGCAAAATTTATTTTTACAAAAAGAAAAATTTGAAGATGATGTGAAAAATTTTAAAGAAAGACAAAGGATTGTTTTTGATTTAGCTAAAAAAGTGCAAGATAATAACACAGGCTTAAATTTAAACTCAAAGGATACTGACTTTCTTTTATTACTTTCGCAACTTGAAAAACAAGAGGCTGAACTAGCCTCTTTAAAAGATGATCTTAATAAGGCAAAGCAAAGAATTTTAGAGCTAAATTTTTTACAAAATGATACTATATTAGAGCTACAAGCGAGGCTTGATGCAAATATAAGCTTAGATTATCAAAGCGGGGCTATGAATATAAATTCATCTTATTTATTTGATGATAATTCTTACAGCCTTAAAAGCGAGGCAAAGGGCAAGTTAAGCAGGGTTTTGAGTGAGTATTTTAATGCTCTTTTAAAGGATAAAGACCTAAAAGACATCATAAAAAACATAATCATAGAAGTGCATTCTTCAAGCGATGATTCTTCTTATATGTATAAACTAGATCTCACTCATAAAAGAGCTTATGAACTTGCTTCTTTTATACAATCTTTTTATAAAGATGAGTCTTTTAAAAAACTCTTGCTAATAAGCGGCAAATCCTTTGCAGAGCCTATTTATACAAATGGACTAGAGGACGTAGTAGCTAGTAATAGGGTAAAAATTTATTTTACCCTATCAAATGAGGCGATTATAGAAAAATTTGAAGAATTTTTTCGCTAGTAGGATAGATGAGTTTTGCCTAGAGGGCTTTTGTTTTTACGTAAAAAGAGATGATTTACTAGGCGAGATAAATGGCAACAAGGCTAGAAAATTAGCTTTTTTAATGGCTGATGAAAACTTAAAATCTAGCAATATAATCTCTCATGGTTCAGCCCAAAGCAATGCCTTGGCTGCTTTAAGTATTTTTTGTAAGCAAAGATCCTTAAATCTCATCTTTGTTTGTGAAAAACTTCCATCTTTTTTAAAGGAAAATCCACACGGAAACTACGCTTTAGCGATTAAAAACTCTGCTTTAATACTTGAAAATTTATCCTTTAAACACAGAAAAGATATGGCTTTAAGCCTCTATAAAGATGATGATATTTTTATAGAGGAGGGAATAGCCATTAAAGAGGCTGAATACGGGCTAATGCTTTTAGCTAAAGAAATAGAGCTTCAAAGTAAGATTTTAGGCTTAGATTTTGATATTTTTTTACCCTCTGGCACTGGCACTAGTGCTGCTTTTTTGGCTAAGAACTCAAGTTTTAATGTCTATACTTGTGCTTGTGTTGGAGATGAGTCTTATTTAAAAAGGCAAATTTTAAAGCTTGTAGGAGATTTGAAAAATTTACATATACTAAAGAGTGCTAAAAAATTTCATTTTGCAAAGCCTTATGAAAAACTTTTTAATATTTATAAAAAATCCCTAGAAGCTGGTATGGAATTTGATTTACTTTATGATTGTTTAGGTCTTATGCTTGTGCTTGAAAACAAAGATGTATTTAAAAAACCACTTTTATATATACATCAAGGTGGTTTGCTTGGAAATTTATCCATGCTAAAAAGGTATGAAAGAAAGGGTTTTTTCTTATAAGTCTTTTTAGCCCTTACAAAGCCCAGCTTCCACCAAAAAACAAGAAGCCTTGTATTCTATCTTTTTGTTTTTATTATCTTTTCTTGCATAGCTTAAATAAAGCATATCTTTAGCCCTTGTGGTAGCTACGTAAAATAATCTTCTTTCCTCTTCTAAGCTTGACATTATTTTTTTATTTGGAAATCTATCTTGGGCTAGATCTATCACAAAGACTAAGTCAAACTCAAGTCCCTTACTAGCGTGTATGCTAAGTAAATTTACCCCTTTTGCTGAGTTTATTTCAGAGCTTGCTAGGTTTAAAAAATTATAATACATATCTATTTTTTCATACTGCAAGGCATAAGTTTTTAGCATATCTATCTTTTCATAAAGCCTCTTACTTGCCTCTTCTTTTTTAAAATGATCTATTTGTCCTGCCTTATTTACGCAGCGTCTATATATTAGCAACTCACAAATTTTTTGAAAAAAAAGATTTTCACTTATTAACTTGCTTAGCTTGGCAGAATTTTTACAATCCTTAGCCTCCTTAAAATATATATAAATTTGTTCTAAAACCTTAGCTATTTGCTCATCTACCTTTGAAAGCTCTAAGATAGGGTGTTCTTTAAAATCGCTACTAAGATTAAATCTAGCCTTTTCTTGCACCAGTTCTAAGTCATCAAAAAGCCCAAGGCTATAATCTATCCTTTTTGTCTTTTGAAGTTTTATTTTTAAATCAGGCTCTAAAAAGCCTTTTATTAAATCCCCATGTCCTAGCTTTGTGATAGCATCAAAAAGCTCCTTTGCAAGAGCTGCTCCAACCCCTTTTGCATACTCTAATAAGTGCATAAAAGCCATCAAATCCTTTGGGTTTATAAAGATAGAAAGCATGGCACAAAAGGCTCTTACTTCAAGGCTTTCAAAAAAGCTCCAAGTCCCTTTTCTAATGGAGTTTATGCCAAGCTCTCTTAGTGCTAATTCCATACCATCAGCGCTTGAGTTATTTCTAAAAATTACTGCAATTTCTTCTTGTTTTATTTGGCTATGTAGTATGATTTTTGCTATGTTTTGATACTGCTCAAAAAGATCATCATAGACAAGCAAAACAGGCTTTTTAAAATTTCCTTGTCTTGTTACTATGAGTTTTTTTGGATAAAGTCTTTCGTTGTTTGATATTACCTTATTTGCTAATTCTAAAATTTCAGCTGAGGAGCGGTAGTTTTTATTTAAGCTGTAAATTTTAGCTTCCTTAAAATTTTCTTTAAATTTACCTATGATGTTTATATCAGCTCCGTTAAAGGCATAAATGCTTTGATCATAATCCCCAACACAAAATAAGCTTTGAGTATTAAAAGCATTTATTAGCGAGGCTTGCAAGCTATTTGTATCTTGATACTCATCTACTAAAATTTCGCTAAATTTTCTCTCATCTTTTAAGCTTTCTTTTAGTCTTATAAGCAAGTCGTTAAAGTCAACGTAGTCAAATCTTTTTTTTTCTTCCTCGTATTCTTTTAGTATATCATCATAAATTCTAAGAAATACAACTTGTTCTTCATTGTAATTATTTATAAAAAAATCCATAAAATTTTCATCACTACTTTTATTTTGAAAAAGAGAGTATATGTCGTATAAATAGCTTGAAGTGTAAGGTTTTACATCGCTAATATGAGTAAAATTTCTTTTTTCATATATGCTTTTTAGTAGAATTTTAAGCTCACTTGCTTGTTTTAGACTTATTTTATGATTTTTTTCTCTTAGCAATCTATAAGCTACGCTATGAAAGGTTCCAGCTAAGATCTCTTTTGTTAGCTCCTTATCAAAATATCTATTTAGCCTAGCTATCATCTCTTTTGAGGCTTTATTTGTAAATGTTAAAAGCATTATATCACTTGCTTTCACACCATTTTTAAGCAGATAAGCTATCCTAGCTACTATGGTTGAGGTTTTACCTGTTCCAGCACTTGCTATTACTAGATTATATCCATACTCGCTCGTAGCTGCTTGTAATTGCTCTTCATTTAGTTTTGAAAGTGGCATTTTTATCCTTTAAAAAGGACAAAATTATAGAAAAAAAATACTTAAAGTTCTTATCTTTTAAAAAGTTTATTGTATAATTTTTCATTTTTAAAAAGGTGTATTTATGAATTCAAAAAAGATTATGCTTATTTTGCTTTTATTGCTTTTTCTTTTATTTTGCCTTTTTTATTACGTATTTACAAGCAAAAAAGATCCTGATTTTATAGATGAAAATAATACAAAAGAGCTGATAAAAAAAGAAGAGCTAAAAAAAGATGAAAATATAAGCATTTTAACAAGCTCTACAAGCGATATTAAAAGTAAAACAAGTAATTTTGATGATAAAAGGTTAAAAAAAGAGCAGAATTTAAGCACAAAGTTAGAAGATAAAGGCTCTGAATTAAAAAATGAGTATGAGAGCTTTCTAGCTAGATCAAGACTTGATAAAAGTTTAGCAGAGCCAAGATATGATGTTTATGTTCTAGACTCTAAAGCCTTAAGCAAAGAAGAAAGAGACTTGGTAATTGATATAAGAAAGACTCTTTCATTAAGAGGGGCTTATTTTACATACTCTCTTTTTGTTGAAAAGCTTGCCGATGAAAAATTAAGACTTTATATCTTTAATACCTCCTTACTTGATAATAAAATTTTTGAAAAAATAAAGCCAAATGCACTTCCTAACATGCTTTTTAAATTTAATCAGCACAGCGTTTTAAGTATAAAAAATAGCTTTTATATGAGAGATTTTAAGTCCTTTTTAGGACAGGACGCAAAAATAAGAGCTATGCACATAAGCGGATATACAGATGAAAATGGTTCAAAGGCTTATAATTACGCACTTGGCTTAAAAAGAAGTGCAGCTGTTGCTAGTGAGTTTTTAAGACAGGTTGCTAAGATAAGGCTTGATTCTCATGGAAAAGACCTTTTACTTAGCAAAAATTCTTATGAAAATCGCTGTGCTAGTATAGTTTTTATGTAAGGTTTTATTTATGTATGATAGTAGTATAGAGGAAAAATATTATAAAATTTGTGAGCAAAGAGGCTATTTCGAGCTAGATTCAAACAAACATATACAAGAGCAGGGCAAGTATTTTTGCATAATGATGCCCCCTCCTAATGTTACTGGGGTTTTACATATGGGTCATGCTCTTACCTTTACCTTGCAAGATATAATTGTGCGTTATAAAAGAATGGATGGTTATAAAACCTTATACCAACCAGGACTTGATCACGCAGGTATAGCCACTCAAAATGTAGTTCAAAATTTACTTTTAAAAGAGGGCTTAAGTAAGGAAAAATTAGGCAGAAAAGCCTTCGTTGAAAAAGTGTGGCAGTGGAAAGAAAAGAGCGGAGGGCAGATACTAGAGCAAATGAGGCTTTTAGGTATAAGTCCTGCTTGGTCTAGGCTTAGATTTACTATGGACATAGGTCTTGAAAATGCTGTAAAAGAAGCCTTTGTAGATCTTTATGAAAAGGGACTTATCTTTAAGGCTGATAAGATGATAAATTGGTGCATACATGATGGTGCTATAAGTGATATAGAGGTAGAACATAAGGAAAATGATGCCTTTTTGTATCACATAAGATATTTTTTAAAAGATAGCGATGAGTATGTAGTTGTAGCCACCACAAGACCTGAAACCTTTTTTGGAGATACCGCTGTAATGGTAAATCCAAGCGATGAAAGATATAAGCACTTACTTGGAAAAACTCTCTTGCTTCCACTAAGCAAAAAAGAGATAAAGATAATAGCTGATGATTATGTGGATATGAGTTTTGGAACAGGTGCAGTAAAGGTTACACCAGCTCATGATGTAAATGACTATGAAGTAGCGCTTAGACACGGACTTGACTTTGTTGTCGTCTTTGATGAAAAAGGAATTTTAAATGATGAGTGTTTGGAATTTAAGGGGCTTGATAGGCTTAAAGCAAGGGATTTGATAGTTAAAAAACTTAAAGCTGAGGGCTTTTTAGAAAGGCTTGAAAAACATAGCAATCAAGTAGCTTATTGTTATCGTTGTAAAAATGTAGTAGAGCCTTATATTTCAAAACAATGGTTTGTAAGCAAGGATATAGCAAAGCAAAGCATTGAGCAAGTAGCCCAGTTTAAGATGAAATTTTTTCCTTCGCATTGGGTAAATAGCTTTAATGCTTGGATGAAGGACCTTAAAGACTGGTGTATATCAAGGCAGCTTTGGTGGGGACATCAAATTCCTGTTTATTATTGTGAGTGTTCGCATGAATTTGTCTCAAAAGATGAGCCTAAATTCTGCCCTAAATGTAAGTCTACAAAGTTCAAGCAAGATGAGGACGTTCTTGATACATGGTTTTCATCTGGACTTTGGGCTATGAGCACCTTGGGTTGGGGTAATAAGGGTTTTGGAGAAGATGAGCTTTATAATAGGGACGATCTTAAGAATTTTTATCCAAATTCCTTGCTTATTACTGGTTTTGATATTTTATTTTTCTGGGTAGCTAGAATGATGTTTCAAAGCACAAATGCCCTAGGAGAGCTACCATTTAAAGAGGTGTATTTGCACGCCTTAGTAAAGGATGAGCTTGGTAGAAAGATGAGTAAATCCCTTGGTAATATCATAGATCCAAAGGAGCTTATAAAGGATTATAGTGCTGATATACTTCGCTTTACCCTAGCCTTATTAGCCATACAAGGTAGAGATATAAGG
>CASFHJ010000055.1 GCA_949294425.1 uncultured Campylobacter sp. | reverse complement strand
CTACCAAGCAAGGCAAATGTCTATACAAGCAAGGCAAAAGGTGCTCAAGAAGCCCACGAAGCTATAAGGGTTAGTGATTTATCTTTTAGCCCACAAATAGCACAAAACTTCCTAGATAAAGATGAGTTAAAACTTTACACTTTAATTTATAACCGCTTTTTAACCTGCCAAATGAGTCCAGCAAAAACACTAACACAAAATGTCTTTGTAAGAGGAAAGGAAGCTCTTTTTAAAATAAGTGGCAAAAGGGTAGTCTTTGATGGATATTACAAGGTTTATGGAAACAAAGACAAAGATAAGATCTTACCAAAACTAGAGCAAGGACAGGACTTAGAGCTTCAAAGCTTAGAGCTAAATTCTCATTTAACAGAAGCTCCTCCTAGATACTCAGAAGCTGCTCTTGTAAAAAAACTAGAAAGTCTAGGCATAGGAAGACCTAGCACATACGCACCTACTATATCCATACTAACAGCAAGGGATTATGTAAAACTAGAAAAAAAACAGCTCACTCCCACAGAGATAGCCTTTACTGTAACTGATTTGCTAGAAAAAAATTTCAGCGATATAGTAGATAGTGATTTTACCTCAAAGCTTGAAAATAAACTTGATGATATAGCCGAGGATAAAGCCTCTTGGCAGGAAGTTTTAAAAGAATTTTATTATCCTTTTACAAGAAAGATAGATGAGGGTAAGCAAAAGATAAAAAGTTTAAAAACCTTTACAAAGCTAGATGAAGCTTGTCCTCAGTGTGGAGGAGAACTTGCTATAAGAACCGGCAAATACGGAGAATTTATAGCCTGCCTTTCCTTTCCAAAATGCAGATACATAAGAAATATAGAAAAAAAAGAGCAAGATAAGGATTCTAAAAAAACAAGTGGTATAGGACTAAGTTGCCCTCTTTGCAAAGCTGGAGAGGTGGTAGAAAGATTTTCAAAAAGGGGTAAATTTTATGCTTGTTCTACTTATCCAAAATGTAACTTCATAAGTAACTACAAACCAAGCCCTGAAAATTGCCCTGAATGTGGACATTTTTTACATATAAAAGAGCTTAAAAAAGGCACTTTTTTAGAATGCTCTAAGTGTAAATTTAAAGAAGAGGTTAAGGAGTGATAAAGCCTAGTTTTAAGGATCTTTTATGCTAAAAATCATAAAGCACAACCTAGGCACTTATTTTATGCTAATTGCCTGTGTTTATTTTGCCTTAACTGGTGCTTGTGCAAAGCTTTTAAGCCAAAGTTTGCCCTCTATAGAGATAGTTTTTTTTAGAAATTTAGTTGGCACAATCTTTGTTTTATACCTCATCTCAAAACTCAAGGTAAAAAAAGAGGGCGGACACATGGGACTTCTCATCTTTAGAGGTATCGCGGGAACTATCTCTCTTTATGCCTTTTTTTATAATGTTTCAAATATAGAGCTAGGCACAGCCTTTGCCTTTCAAAAAACTGCACCCATCTTTGTAGCCATCATAGCTTTTTTTATCTTTAAAGAAAGTATAGGATTTTTTGGAAGTATTGGAATTTTACTTGCCTTTTGTGGAGTGCTTTTAATATCTCATCCTTGGGTTGATGATGACTTGCATACTGGTATTGATATGAAAAATACCTTAGTAGGAGTTTTTTCAGGACTTACCGCTGCTATGGCTTTAACATCAGTTAGAAAGCTTAGAAAATACTACCCAACAGAGATCATAGCCTCATCTTTTATAATAATAGGTGCTATTTTGCCCTTATTTTCTATGCTAATAGGCTATTTTTACCCTATAAAATATCTTGATTTCATGATAGCTCCCTTTGTAATGCCTAGTGATTTTAAAACATGGTTTTTGATACTTTTGATGGGATTTTTTGGAATTTTATACCAAATTTATGTTACAAAGGCTTATGGTATAGCAAAAAAGGCTGGAGTTGTAGCTGGGATAAGCTATTTTGATGTGCTTTTTTCTTTACTCATAGGCTTAATGCTTGGAGATGATTTACCAAGCACTATGGTTTTTATGGGTATAATAGGAGTCATATTTGGCGGACTTATTCTAATAAAGGCTAAAAAATGAAAAAGATGATTTTAATCGCTGGACCTTGCGTAATAGAAAGCAAAGAACTAGTTTTTAAGGTAGCAAAAGAGCTTGTAAGCCTAAATGAAGATGAGAGGATAGAATTTTATTTTAAATCAAGCTTTGATAAGGCAAATAGAACTAGCATCGATAGTTTTAGAGGACCCGGACTTGAAGAGGGGCTTAAAATTTTAGAAGCTGTAAAAAAAGAATTTTCCATGAAAATTCTAACAGACATACATGAAAGCTCACAAGCAAAAGCTGTGGCTGAAGTAGCTGATGTTTTACAAATCCCAGCCTTTTTATGTAGACAAACAGACCTCTTAGTAGCAGCAGCAAAAACTAAGGCTAAGATAAATATAAAAAAAGGTCAGTTTTTAAACCCTAGCGATATAAAATACAGCATTAAAAAGGTCTTGCAAAGTAGAGGAGAAAAAGAAGAAGGCTTTGAAATAGCAAAAAAACACGGGGTTTTCGTGGCTGAAAGAGGCTCTAGCTTTGGATATGGAAATTTGGTTGTTGATATGAGATCCTTGCTTATTATGAGAGAATTCGCACCTGTGATATTTGACGCTACTCATAGTGTGCAAATGCCGGGTGCCTTAGGTGGTAAAAGCGGGGGTCAAAGAGAATTTATAGAGCCTTTAGCAAGAGCCGCGGCTGCAGTTGGAGTTGATGGCTTTTTCTTTGAAACACATATAAATCCTTGCGAGGCTCTGTGTGATGGGGCTAATATGCTTGATACAAAAAGACTTAAAGAGTGCGTAAAAACACTTTTAAAACTTAGTGAACTTTAAAAAAGGAAAAAATATGAAGATAATAGAAGCAAAACTAAGCCTAAAAGGCGATGAAAGAATAGCCATAATAAATGCTAGATTTAATCACTTCATCACCACAAATTTAATAGAAGGTGCAAAAGATGCCTTTATAAGAAGTGGCGGAGATGAGAATAAACTAAGTCTGATCATGGTGCCGGGTG
>CASFHJ010000054.1 GCA_949294425.1 uncultured Campylobacter sp. | reverse complement strand
TTTTGAACTTAAATTTAATGAATACTATGAAAAAAATGAAAAGCTAGAAAAGATAAAAGAGGAGGAAAAAAGGGTAGAGGAGTTAAAAGAGCTTAGCCTGATGCAAATAGAAAAAGTAGAAAAGATAAAACCAAAACTAGGTGAGTATGAGGAGCTTTTAAGCCTTAAAAAAAGGCTTTCTAAAAAGGATAAGATCATAGAGGCTTGGCAAAGAGCTAGTGCTATTTTTGAGCTTGAAAGTGCTGTAAATGAGGCTTTAAATCTTAGCGAGGTAGATACTTCTTTTTTTACTGATTGTCTAAATGAGCTAAGAGTGATAAGTGAGAGTCAAAATTTTGATGAGCTTGATTTTGATATAGAGGAGATACTAAACCGCATAGAAGATCTTTCCTATCTAATCAAAAAATATGATAGCATAGAAAATTCTTTACTTGTCTTGGAGCAAAAAAAAGAAGAGCTTAGTCATTATGAGAATTTAAGTTTTGAAAAAAAAGAGCTTGAAACAGAGCTTGAAAGCCTAAAAGAACTCATAGATAAAAAGGCTCTTTTTTTAAGAAAATGCAGAGAAAATAATTTAAAAACTTTAGAAAAGCTTTTAAATTCTTATCTTTCAAAGCTTTATATGAAAGATGTAAAACTCGAGTTAAGAGAAACAAGCTTATCAAAGCTTGGAAAAGATGAGTTAAGACTTAGTATAAATGAGGCAGAGCTTAAAAATTTAAGTTCTGGAGAATTTAATAGACTAAGACTTGCCTTTATAGCACTTGAGTGTAAGCTCTTAAATTCCGCAAAAGGCATTATTTTTTTAGATGAAATAGATGCAAATTTAAGCGGAAAAGAAGCTATGAGCATAGCTCTTGTTTTAAGCGAATTATCAAATTTTTATCAAATTTTTGCCATATCTCATCTGCCACAACTCTCATCAAAGGCTAAGAATCATTTTTTAGTAGAAAAAAACGAAGATAAAAGCTTGGTTAGAAAGCTAAATAAAGATGAAAGGATAAGCGAACTTGCTAGAATGGTAAGTGGGGAAAAGATAAGTGCTGAGGCTATGGATTTTGCTAAGGCTTTGTTAAATTCTTAAGCAAAGTTATAAAAAAATAATGCTAGAATGCCTATTTTTATTAAATAATTTAGGGTGCTTATGTCTGGAAAAATTCTCATAATAGATGATAATAAAATGCTAACAAAGCTCTTAGCAAAAAGGCTTAATAATATTTTTGGTTTTGGTGTAGATGTGGCTTTTTCATTTACTGAAGCTGTTTCTTTGCTTGAAAATTCACAAGATTATTTTGTGTGTTTTGCTGATTTGTGTTTGCCAGATGCTTTAAATGGAGAGGTGGTTGATTTTTTATTAGAAAAATCTCTTTTGGTGGTGGTTTTAACCGCAAATAGTGATGAGAAAATAAAGCAGAAATTTTTAGATAAAGATATATTTTCCTATATATATAAAGAAAGTAGCACTTGTATAGATCAGATTATATCAACCATAGAGCTTTTAAATTCTTTTCAAAAGCTAAAAGTTATACTTGCTATGAGTAATCTAAATGAAAGAACTTATATAAAAAATTTATTAGCCCTAAGAAAATTCCAAGTTCTAGTTGCTGCACATGGTGAGGAAGCACTTTCTTATTTAAATGATAACACAGATACAAATTTAATAATTTGCGATGCTAAGATGCCTGTGATAGACGGACTTGATTTACTAGCTAGTATAAGAGAAAGCTATCCTAAAACCCAGTTAGGGCTAATAGTATTAGGCGATAAAAATGATAGCTTAGAGGTATCTTTTTTAAGAGGTGGGGCAAATGAATTTATAGAAAAGCCATTTAGCAAAGAGCTTTTTAATGCAAGGCTTGATAGATACTTACAAGAGAAAAAAGACCAGCTTTTAATGTCAAATTTTAATGATTTAGAGCCTTTAACTGGGATTAAAAAATCCTTTTATTTCAAAAACGAGGTAAAAGATTATATAAATGATAAGGCTGATGATGAGGACTTTGCCTTTGCTATAATTGACATAGACAACCTAGGCAGTATAAACTCAGAATACGGCTTTAATATAGGCGATGAGCTTATAAAAAATACTACAAAATTTATTACAGATGAAATTTATGGCAGAGACTTAGTGGGACATTTTTCAAGGGACAAGATCTGTGTTTTGCTTAAAAATACGAGCAAGGAACAGGCTATAAGAATTTTCTCAAGTATTAGAACAAATGTGAAAAACCATGCGATTTTAGTTTCTTTAGATGAGTTGTTTTTCACCATAAGTATAGGAGTAACATTTCCTAGTGCTAACACAAGTTATGAGGAGCTTATCAAAAAGGCTTTAGACGCATTAGCTCTTGCAAAGAATAATGGTAAAGATAGGGTGGAAGTATGTTTTTAGGACTAGAATTTAAAAATAGCGAAGGCATTATAGATACTCATTGCCATTTAGATGATGAGTCTTATTATGATGATTTGCATGAACTTTTAAGCTTATGCAAGGATAATAATATAAAAAAAATGATAATTCCGGGCGCTGATTTAAAGACCTTAAGCAGAGCCGTTGAAATAGCTAATAGATATGATAGTGTATATTTTGCCGTGGGACTTCACCCTTGTAATTGTGATTTTTACGATGAAGATCTCTTAAGATCTTATATAAATCATGAAAAATGCGTTGCCGTTGGAGAATGTGGGCTTGATTATTACCGCAAAGAGGATAAGGAAAAAAAAGAAAGACAAATAGAGGTTTTTAAAGCCCAAATAGACTTGGCAAATGAGTTTAAAAAGCCCCTTATCATACACTGCAGAGAAGCAAACGAGGATCTTTAAAAGATTTTATCTAGTTCAAATACTTCCTTTGGAGGTGTTTTGCACTGCTTTAATGCAAGTTCTTTGCTTTTAAATTTAAAAGATAAGGGTTTTTATTTTGGCATAGGCGGGGTTTTTACCTTTAAAAATGCTAAATCCTTACTTGAAATATTACCTAAAATTCCAAAAGATAGGCTTTTACTAGAAACTGATTCTCCTTATCTAAGCCCAGAGCCTTTTAGAGGTAAGAAAAATGTGCCTCTTTTTACTCATCTTGTAGCTACAAAGATGGCAGAGCTTTTATCTATGGATAGAGATGATCTTATAAGGCTTTGCACTAAAAATTCAAATGATTTATTTTTTAAAGATATAGCGTAGGAAAACTTATGAAAATTTTATTTCTTATATTTTTTACTTTTACTTTTTCTTTTGCACATGTTTTTGCTCCAGAATACTACCAAAAACAGCTTGAAATTCTAAGAAATTTAGATATAGATAGCTCTTATATAAGTGATTTAATCTTTTTGCAAAATAAAGGGGATATGAAAAGATTGCATGCAAGAAGTTTAATCACATCTGCACAAAGCTATTATGATCTTATACCAGTAATTAGAAAGGTTTTAAACGATGAGGGAGTGCCAGAAGAGCTTATGTATCTAGCTATAGTAGAATCAGGACTTAAAAGTGCCAGTGTTTCGAGTGCTAAGGCTGTGGGCATTTGGCAGTTTATGGAAAGAACAGCTAAGAGCTTTGATCTAAGAGTAGATCCTTACATAGATGAGAGAAAGGATCCTTTTAAATCCTCTATAGCAGCCGCTAGGTATTTAAAAGATTTAAGAGCTGAATTTGGCAAGTGGTATTTAGCCATACTTGCTTATAATTGCGGTAATGCAAAGCTAAGACAGGCTATAAAAGAGGCTAAGAGCGATGATTTGAGTGTTTTATTAGATCCTGATGCTAGGTATCTTCCTTTAGAAACTAGAATTTTTATAAGGAAAATACTAACCATAGCCTTTTTAGCAAATAATGATGACTTTGTTTTTAAAAATGATTCTTATTTTGTTAACTACACAAAAGAGCATAATTTCGTAAGGGTAGATGTGCCACATAGCGTATCTTTAAGGGACTTAGCAAAACTTAGTGATTTATCCTTAAGTGAGCTAAGAAAGTATAATCCCCAGTTCCGCTATGATTTTACTCCCCCGGATACAAAAAATCATATTTACATACCTATAGAAAAATCCTTAATCTTTGAAAAAAATTATGATCCTAAAAAGATAGCAAAGGTTGATACTAGCATACCAAGAACGCAAATTTACATTGTAAAAAAAGGAGATTCCCTCTATAGCATAGCTAAAAGGTATAAAACAACAGTAGCTACCTTAAGGAGATATAATAAAATAAATAAAGATCATTTAAGTCTAAAACAAAAACTAATAATACCACTTCAAAAAGAGGAAAATAAATATGCAAGTATCAGTAAAAAATAAAATTTTACTTCTAACACTAGGTGGCTTAATCGCTTTTTTAATCACAGCTTGTGCTAGTAAAACTCCTAGCTCGTATTATCCAAGTAGGGACTTTAGGACAGATAAGAGCACTTCTTTTGAGGCTAAGGGAACTATGAAGCCTTACACTATAAATGGCAAAACTTACTATCCAACCGTTGTTGAGGTAGGAGAAAGGGCAGAGGGTATAGCTTCTTGGTATGGTCCTGGTTTTCATGGTAAAAAGACTTCAAATGGAGAAACTTATAATCAATACGCCTTTACAGCCGCACATAAAACCCTTCCTATGAATACGGTCTTATCTGTTACAAATTTAAATAATGGTCTTAAAACTCAGGTTCGTATAAATGATAGAGGACCTTTTGTGGATAACCGCATTATAGATTTATCTAAGGCAGCCGCAGAACAAATAGGCATGCTTCAAAGCGGCACTGCTCCAGTAAGGCTTGAGGTTATAGGCTTTGGCTCTGTTGATGGCACTCCTTCTAGATCTTATAACACAGGAGATGTGGTAAATAATGGCAGAACATATGAAGGAGGGGTATTTATGGTGCAAATAGGTGCTTTTAGATATAAAGAGGGTGCTGATAAAACTGCTAAGCAATATAGCTCATATCAAGGATATAAGGCTATTGTTAGAACTAGCACAAAAGATGGCTTAAACAGAGTTTTTTTAACAGGTTTTAGAAGTATAGAAGAGGCTAGGGACTTTGTAAATTCTGGCGCTTTTATGGGTGCTTTTGTGGTTAGAGAATAATGATAGAGATAATTTTTTTAGATGTTGATGGTTGCTTAACTGATGGAAAGATCATTTATAGCAGCGATGAAAAGGAAATAAAAGAATTTGATGTAAAAGATGGAGCTGCAATAGAGGCTTGGCTTAAGCTAGGAAAAAAAATAGCCATCATAACAGGTAGAAAATCACAATGCGTAAATTTAAGAGCTAAGGACTTAAAAATAGAGCTTGTATATCAGGGCATAAGCGACAAATTAGCCTGTGCTAAGGAAATTTTGGC
The DNA here is from genome assembly GCA_949294425.1 of uncultured Campylobacter sp. Classification (GTDB taxonomy): domain Bacteria; phylum Campylobacterota; class Campylobacteria; order Campylobacterales; family Campylobacteraceae; genus Campylobacter_D. The sequence continues at coordinate 6,283 of CASFHJ010000054.1, read as the reverse complement.
TTCTTTAAATTTAAGCTTTGAGCAAAGTGCTGCTATAGGAGACTTTCTAAATGATAAATCCTTGCTTGAAGCTGTTAGATTAAGCTTTAAGCCAAGCGATGCTCATCATAGCTTAAAGGTTAGTCATACCTTAAAAGCCAAAGGTGGCAACTCAGCAGTTTGCGAGATGATAGAGCTGCTTATAAAAGAAAATTCTATGCAAGAGCAGTGGGATAAACTTTGGCAATAAAAATTTTTTCCGTTTTGATGGGAATTTTTTCTTTGGTCTTTATTTTTTTGGGTATGCAAGATCTTTATTCTATACAGATAAAGCCTCTAAGCGTGGATTTTAAGAGTATAGAGGCAAAAAATATAAATGCCTTTGACTTAAATTCCTCCTTGGTTGCCTCTTTTTACGAGGCTGATGATTGGGTGAGATTTGAGGATAAGGATAGTTTTTCAAAGGTAAATATTTTTTCTTTGGAGCAAAATTTAAGCTCTAATGAACTTTTAATGCAAGATGATAATATAAGCTTAAAGGGCAATGTTTTTTATACTGATGTAAATGGCACAAGGATAAGGGCTGATGAAATTTTTTATGTAAAGGATCTTAAAATTTTACACACAGATACTAATTTTACGGCTTATAAAGATAGCAATATCTTACTTGGAAATTCTCTTGTTTATGATTTATTAAATAGACAAATTAAGATAGAAGGTGTTAAATTGTGGTTAAACAAATAGCTTTTTTTTTATTTTTTTCTTGCCTTTTATACTCAAAACAAGTAGAAATTAGAGCCGATAGTTTCAGTGCTGATGAAAAAAAAGGTATAAATATCTTAAGTGGTTCTGTGCTTGTTAAAAACAAAGATGATGTTTTAAATTCTGATAAGCTTTTGATTTACACAGATAAAAACAATAAGCCTTTAAAATACATAGCCTCTGGAAATGCTTCTTTTAAGATCTTTATAAAAGATAGAGTTTATCAAGGCTCTGCAAATGAGCTTGTTTATAATCTTAGCACAGATACTTACGAGGCAAATGGAAATGCTTACATACAAGATCTTAGCACTAATAATAAGTTATATGGAGATAGAATTAGCATAGATAAAAAAAGTCAGCATTATAAGGTGTTTGGCTTAAATGAAAAAAAACCTGCGCGTTTTATTTTTAATCTTAAAGATGAGCTTAAATGAAGGTAAGGGCTAAATTTATCAAATCACTATCAAGTGTAGAGGATTATGAAAATAAAGGGCTTGAAGTGGTTTTTTTGGGGCGTTCAAATGTGGGTAAAAGCTCTCTTATAAATTCCTTATGTGCAAATAAAAATTTAGCAAAATCCTCGTCTACTCCCGGAAAAACACAACTCATAAACATTTTTGAGGTAGAATTCATAAAAGATGAACTTAAAAAAAATTTTACCTTTATAGATATGCCCGGTTTTGGTTATGCTAGGGTTTCAAAGTCTTTAAAAAGGCTTTGGAATAAAAATTTAGACGAGTTTTTAAGAAAGAAAAAAAGCATAAAACTTTTCATACATTTGATTGATTCAAGGCACACAGCACTTGAAATAGATGAGGAGATTAGAAAGTATTTATACTCGATTCTAAGCAAAGAGCAAATTTTGCTTACAGTCTTTACAAAGGCAGATAAGTTAAATCAAAGTCAAAGATTTAAGCTAAATCAAGATTTTGCACAATCCTTGCTTGTTTCAAATCTTAAAAAAACTGGTTTAGAAAAATTAGAAGAAATAATTTTTAATTTAGGATAAAGATGCCAACAAAAAGATATAAAACTTACCACAAACACATAGACGGATCATATATATTTGTGGGTCTTTGTTTTGTTTTTTATCAAGTCATAAGCTCGGTTTTTTCATATCTTCCTTTGATGCTTGGCTTTTTTTTCTGTTATATGTTTTATCTTTTGCAAGAAAGTGAAAGATCGCTTTATAACCTTGATTTTCGCTGGTATTTTTCTTTGTTTTATCTTTTACTAGTAGATATAACTCACGATTTTTATCTTTTTTCTTCTTATTTTTCCTTTTTTTTATTTTATTATTTTTTAGCTGATTGGCTTAAGGTGAATTTCAAGATAGGTAAGTTTTTACCTATTTTATTTGTTTTTTCTGCTTATTTTTTGCTTTTTTTCATAGATAATTTACTTTCTTATGTAGATAATAATAATCTAAGCTCTGTTGGACTTGAGTTTTTAAGCACTATTTGTATCGAGTCCTTGCTTGCTTATATCTTTTTTAAGGATAGTATAAAATGAGACTTAAGCTTGTTTATGCCTTTATATTTTTATTTTTTGTTTTGATCTTATCTAGGGTTTATTATCTAAGCATAAAGTCTAATGTATATTATGAAGAATTAGCAAAGCAAAATTCCGTAAAAACTTATATGATAGAGCCAGTAAGAGGCTTTATATACGACAGAAGAGGTGATTTATTAGCCATAAATGAGCTTGGTTTTAGCATATCTATAAAGCCTTATTTACACATAAGAAAGAAAAATAGGGATATTTTAGATGATGAAATTTTTAATATCTTACAATCTTTTCCTGATTTAAATGCTAGTGAGCTAAAAAGAACTTATCAAAAAGAGGATTCTTATTATAATCAAGACTTTATCAAGGTGGTTGATTTTATTTCTTATGATGAGATGATGAGGCATTATTCTACCTTAAATTTAAGAAAGAATTTAAAAATAGAACCTCAGGTTAAGCGTAAATATCCATACAATGAGGTAGCCTCCCATGTAATAGGCTACATAGGCAAGGCAAACACTGAAGATATAAATCAAAATCCCATATCAAAGCTTACAGGATATATTGGTAAAAGCGGCATAGAAAGGTATTATAATGAAATTTTACAAGGCAAGGAAGGTTATAGAGAGGTAAGAGTAAATGCTCTTAATAAAGAAATAGAAGAGCTTAGCTTTAAGTCAGCTTATTCTAATGATTTGAATTTAAGCATAGATATAAGATTGCAAAAGTATTTGAGTGAAATTTTTGCCGGTAATTCAGGAGTTGCTATAGTGGTTGATGTAAGCGATGGTTCTATCCTAGCTGCTGGAAGCTTTCCTGAGTATAATTTAAATTCCTTTGTGGAAGGGATTTCAGTCAGTGAGTGGAAAGAGCTTTCAAATAACTTAGACCACCCCTTTATAAATAAAATGGTTAATGGACTTTATCCTCCGGGTTCTGTTGTTAAGATGGGCGTAGCTCTTTCTTTTTTGAAATCAGGTCTTATCTCATCTGCAAGCACCTTTACTTGCGATGGCTTTATAGAGCTTGGAGGTAGAAATTTTAGATGCTGGAACAGAAGTGGGCACGGGCATATGAATTTAAAACATGCCATACAACATAGCTGTGATGTGTATTTTTACGAGGGCGGACTTAGAGTTGGTATAGATAGGATAGCTCCAACCCTTTTAAATATGGGTTTTGGTTCTAAAACAGGAGTTGATTTGCCTAGTGAGTTTATAGGCACTGTGCCAAGTAGAGAGTGGAAGATGCTAAAATACAAAAGAGAATGGAACGCCGGTGAGACTCTAAATACCAGTATAGGACAAGGCTCTTTTTTGGTTACTCCTATGCAAATAGCAAGATACACCACGCAAATAGCCACTGCTAAGGACGTGAGACTTCATTTTGTAAAAAATGCCGATGAGAATTTAACTAAGGATATATTTAGCCAAAATGAAAAAAATTTTTTACCATATATTAAAGAGGGAATGTATGCTGTTATGAATGAGCCCGGAGGCACTGCTTATAGGTATTTTAGCTCCTTTCCTATAAAGGTAGCTGGTAAAACAGGCACGGCACAAGTAATTAATTTTTCACAGGCTGAAAAGAAAAATATTAAAGAATCTGATCTTGAGTATTACACTCGCTCTCACACTTGGCTTAGTAGTTATGCACCTTATAAAAATCCTAAGTATTCTGTAACCGTGCTTTTAGAACATGGAGGAAGAAATACAACAAGTGCGAAAATCACCGCAGATATTTACAAAAAGCTTATAGAGCTTGGTTATATAAGTGTTAAATAGGGCTTAAATTTATTCTTTCATCTTATTTATAAGCCCTGTTGTGCTAAAGCCTTCTTCAAAGTCTATTAGCTCAAGTCTTTTTACTAAATCAGAGCCAACTACTTCTTTTTTGGCATAATCAGCTCCCTTTACTAAAATATCAGGCTTTAAAGCCTTTATAAGCTCATAAGGCGTATCCTCATCAAAGATCACAACAAAGTCTACAAAATATAAGCAAGACAAAAGACAGGCTCTGTGAAACTGAGAATTTATAGGTCTTTTCTCTCCCTTTAGTCTTTTCACACTTTCATCAGAATTTAAGCCTATTACTAGTAAATCCCCTAAGGATCTTGCTTTTTCTAGGTATTTTACATGCCCAAAATGCAAAATATCAAAGCAACCATTTGTAAAGACTATATTTTTTTTATTTGCTAAAAGTTTGCAAAGTTCTTCTTTGCTTTTTATCTTATCCTCAAAATTTGCTTTTTCAAATTTTTTAATATCCTCAAAGCTAACACTAGCAGAGCCAAGCTTTGATACAACGACAGCTGCGGCTTTGTTTGCAAGCTCACAAGCCTTTATCATTGGTATATCTAAAGCCATACAAAAAGCAAGCATTGATATTACACTATCTCCAGCCCCAGTTACATCAAAAACTTCCTTAGCCTTTGTAGCTATGATATGCATCTTATCATCAAAAAATGCTATACCATCTTCTGAAAGCGTTATCATAGAGTATTTTAAAGAAAAATCCTCCTTTAGTCTTACTAGGGCTTTTTCTAAATTTATCTCATTTAAATCACTAAATTTAAGTGCCTCTAAGGCTTCTTTTTTGTTTGGAGTAAGTAAGGAGGCACCCTTGTATTTGCTATAGTCTTTTCCTTTTGGATCAACTAAGATGGGTATCTTAAGTTCATTTGCCTTAAGTATCACTTCTTTGCAAATTCTTTCACTTAGCACTCCCTTTGCGTAATCACTTAAAATTATAGCCTCAACATCTTTTACAAGAATGTTAAATTCTTTCAAAAGCTCATCTTCTAGGCAGGTATCTTTTATGCTCTCCTCATCTAATCTTAGAATTTGCTGTGCTCCTGATAAAATTCTAGTCTTTAAAGAGGTGGTTTTTCCTTTTTCAAGCAGTATCTTACCATCTAAATTTTTTTGCAAAAATCTACCATTTTCATCATCTCCAACCACGCTTAAAGCAAGAGCCTTAGCACCTAAAGCCTTTAAATTCGCATATACATTTGCAGCCCCGCCAAGCCTTTTTTCTTGCTTTTTAGAATTCATCACCAAAACAGGTGCTTCAGGGCTTACGCGGTTACAATCACAATAAATATAATTATCAAGCATTAAATCCCCGATAACTAGGATCTTAGGTTTTTTTGAAGCTAAAAAATCAAGCATTATATTCTTTCTTAAAAAATTCTTTTATAAATGGTAGATATGCCTTTATCCCATCTTCTAAGCTAAACTCAGGCTCGTAAGAAAAAGCCTCATCTAACTTTGCCTCTGTGTGAAATTGATAGGAATTTTTATAAGGATTTTCAAAATATTCGCATTTAAAACTTGTCTTAAGCTCTTTTTGTAAAATATCAGCTATATCTTGGAAGCTTCTTGCTTTTGCTGTGCCTACATTATAAATCCCACTTTTAGCTTCAAGTGCCTTTAAATTTGCATTTACGACATCTTTTATATAAACAAAGTCTCTGTAAATTTTATCACTTCCGCTAAAAAGACGAGGGGCTTTGTTTTGTAAGATTTGCAGGGCAAATTGAAGAATAGTTGAAGCGGTTTTTCCCTTGAAAAATTCCCTCTCTCCATATACATTAAAATACCTAAGACCGACTATATGTAGCTCATCTTTGTATTTTTTACATAAATTATCCATCATAAGCTTTGAAAAGGCATAGGGGTTTTTTGGTATCTCCTCATAGCCAACTCTTTGAGGGCTTTTAGCGTCCCCATAAACAGAAGCAGAGCTTGCGTATATGAGCTTTGCATTTATATTTATGCAAATATTTATGAGTTCTTTAAAATGATTTAAATTTGTGCTTAAAACCTCATTTTGATTATAAGCTGTGGTATCTGAAATAGCTGCTTGATGAAAGATTACATCTGGTTTAAAATATTTTACCTTATCTAAGAAATCTTTTTTTAATATATCGCATATAAAAAGCTCCCCTTTAAAATCAAGCAAATTTTTAAAATGTCCCAGTGCCTTTAAATTTCCATTTTCAAAGCACTCATCGCTACGCATTTTATCTATGATT
>CASFHJ010000053.1 GCA_949294425.1 uncultured Campylobacter sp. | reverse complement strand
TTTTAGAACAAATCATATAAGCATAAACAAAAAGAGAGTCCTCGCCGTAACTTAAGTTTTCTTTTATATCAAGCAGACTAAAAGTTTTCAAGGCTATATCCCTTTTAAAAAGCTTAGCCCACACACTTTCATAAAAATGTTTAGTTTTACTTAAATACTCTAAAAATTCATCTCTTTGATAAATTTTTTCATGCTTTATCTTATAAAAGAGTTTTAAATTTAGCCTTTTTATATAGCTTTCAAAATAAAATAAATCCACATCTTTAAATTTAAAAGCCATATCAAGAGCCAATTTACAGGCATTTTCATGCAAAAAATCATCAGCATCAACAAAGATTATAAGATCTGCTCTAGCTCTTAAAAGCCCTAAAGCCCTACTTTGAAAAACTCCTAAATTTTTTTCATTTTTTATTAAAATTACTCTGGGATCTAAAATGCTTATTTCTTTTAAGAAAAAAGGACTTTCATCAGCGCTATTATCATCAATTATTATAAGCTCTATTTGTTTTAAGCTTTGATTTAAACAGCTATAAATGCTTTCTTTAAGAGTCTTAGCGGCATTTTTAAGAGGCATTATTAGCGAAATTTCTGGATCTTTACTCATAAGTTTTAATTTAAATCAAAAAATTAAATGATAAAATAACGCATCACAAACAAAGGTAAAAAATGCAAACTTCTCCTAAACTTTTTTTAAACAGAGAGCTTTCTTGGCTAAAATTTAATACCCGTGTCCTAGATCAATGCAGTAGCGATATACCCCTACTTGAAAAATTAAAATTCATAGCGATTTATTGCACAAATTTAGATGAGTTTTACATGATAAGAGTTGCTGGACTTAAAAAGCTTTTTGAAGCTGGTGTAAGCGTGATAGGAGATGATGAGCTTTCGCCCTTACTTCAGCTAAAGGAGATAAGAAAATATATAAAGGCTGAAAAACCTTTGTTAGAAAGGTATTTTAATGAAATTTTAATAGAGCTTAAAAAAGAAAATTGCCATATAAGCTCTTATGAGGATTTAAGTGCTGATTTGCAAAAAAAATGCGATGATTTTTTCTTTTCAAATATACTTGCTCTCATCGTTCCAATAGCAGTTGACGCAACTCACCCATTTCCGCATTTAAATAATCTTTCCTTTGCCCTTGCAGTAAAGCTTTGTGATAGCTTAAATGAAGAAGTTGTTAAATTTGGAATGATTAGGATACAAAGACTATTGCCTAGGTTTTACGAAGTTAGTTCAAATGTTTATGTTCCCATAGAAAGCATAGTTAAAAAACATGCAGAAGATATATTTCCCGGATATAAACTACTCTCTTCGGCTGCTTTTAGAGTAACTAGAAATGCGGATATAGACATAGAAGAAGAGGAAGCTGATGATTTTATGCTACTTTTAGAACAGGGCTTAAAGCTAAGGAGAAAAGGAGCTTTTGTAAGACTTCAAATTCAAAAAGATGCTGATGAGCAGATAAAAGAATTTTTAGCTACTAATATGAAAATATTTCCAAAAGATATATATGAGTATTCTATCTTGCTAAATTTATCGACATTATGGCAGATAGTATCAAATAAAAATTTCGCCCATCTTTTACTACCTCACTACAGCCCAAAGACCCTTCATCCATTTAATGAAAATTTATCAGCCTTTGAAGTAATAGACAAAGAAGATGTGCTTATATTTCAGCCTTATGAGAGCTTTGATCCTGTTTATAAGCTTATAAAAGAGGCTTGCAAAGATAGTAATGTAATCTCTATAAGAATGACACTTTATAGGGTGGAAAAAAACTCAAAGATAGTTCAGGCTTTAATAGACGCTGCAAATGATGGAAAACAAGTAACCGTTATGGTAGAGCTTAAGGCTAGATTTGATGAGGA
>CASFHJ010000052.1 GCA_949294425.1 uncultured Campylobacter sp. | reverse complement strand
TTTATTTTGCACCTTGCCACTAGCATTTTTGCCAAGCTCATAGCGATTTAAGATTCTGCTTTCTTTTATATCTCCTGCAAATGGTGGATTTGCCATTAAAATATCAAAGTTAAAATCTCTATTTTCATTCTTTGTAGCACGCAATTTTTTAAGCCTTTTAAAGCCATCAAAATACACATCTTGCCAACTCTCATCATCTTTTACCCAATCCTCCCACCGCTCATAATCAATAGAGTTAAGATACAGCACATTTGTATGCCCATCGCCCGCGATTAAATTTAGCATTTTAGATACTCGCACGCTCTTTTCATCAAAATCAATGCCAAAAACCTTTTCTCTTACATAATCTTCGCATTCTGGTATTTTCTTTTCAGCGGTAAAAAGATGGCTTGCTTCTATGCCCTTTTGCCTATAAATATTTTTCCACACATAAAAGCAAGTATGTATAGGAAAGCCGCAGCTCCCACTAGTAGTATCTATCATACTTTCATCTTCCTTGGGATTTAGCATTTTCACACACATATCTATCACATATCGGGGTGTGAAATACTGCCCCTTCTCGCCCTTAGCAGATTTATTTACCAAATACTCAAAGGCATCATCAATCACTTCTAAGTTGGAGTTAAAAAACTTTACCTTATATAGTGAAGCTACACATACGCTTAGATGTGAGGGACTAAGGCGGATTTTCTCATCGGCACTAAATACACCTTCCCATTTCTCCTTTGCCTTAGTAAATAGATTTTCGATTTTATTTTTAAGCTCTGAATCAGATTCTCCGTAGTTTTTAAACTCTAAATTCTTATCCTTATCTCTTGCTCCCTCTAGCTCATCATAAAGCTTTATAAATATAAGCTTAAAGCACTCTTCAAAAACATCAACCTCAGCATTTGCCAATACCTCATCTTCCATATCTTTAATAATATTTTTTAAACTTCGCTTTTGTGTTTTTAAAACATCTATTGCCATTAAATCATCAAAGGTAAATTTCTCTTGTAAGATGTCTTTGAGGGTTTTATCGCTTGTAGGGATATCTGGGATTTCTTCAAAATAATTTGGATCCTTTCTGTGAAAATAGCTTATCTGTAAGCCATTACTCCACACCGCCATAGTCGCTCTTGTGGCGTTACAATAACTCTTTAGCTGCTCTTTGTCATCTTTTAGCTTTGGCTTTTTAACTTATATGATGATATACACAGCAGTGGTTTGGATTTTATCCATAATGACAATGTCTGCTCTTTTTACCTCGCGTCCAAAATGCACAGCGTATTCGACTTGGATTCTATTTTTTGCATAGCCGTATTCATTAAGAAGCTTATCAAGATAAAGCTGACGCACTACCTCCTCTGGAGTAAGCTTTATGTCTTTATCGCAAATAAGGCAGTGGATATAATACACAACCCCACTTTTAGAATCTTTAGTGATAATTCTAGATTCTAGCTTCTTGATAGCATTCTCATCAAACAAATTTAGACTATAATCGCTATCTTTAAGTATTTCTTGGAGTTTCATATCGTCCCTTTTATTCAAAATGCCTATGGATTAATGAGGGTAGAAGCCTCAAAAGGTGGCAAAATCAACAAAAGATTACGCAAATCAATGAAGGTAAGAGATTTCACAGAGCAAGGCTTAAGC
>CASFHJ010000051.1 GCA_949294425.1 uncultured Campylobacter sp. | reverse complement strand
CATAAGCTCTGCTTCTAAAATTTTAGCAAGTTCTAAGTAGCCAAGATAAACTCTAGAAGCGTTTTTAAAAGCACCTTTTGTAACACTATCTTTTCTATTTACCCTATAAATTCTTAAAGCCCTGTGTATATAAAGACTTTTTTCCTTGTATAAATTTAGCCACAAAACAGCTTCGTTTCCATAAAATTCATCGTTAAATCTCCTGCCTTGAAGTAGTGATTTTTTAAAGATAGACAAAAACTCCCCATGAAACTTAGAAAGCAAAAAATCCTTTTTACTTAACTCTTGATCTTTATCTAAGCCCTTGCCGCTAAACTCGCTTGTTAAGAACTCACCATCTTGTATCAAGCAGTTTGAAAGAACATGAGAATAACCAAGAGAAATTTTAGCAAATAAAGAAGAAATAGCCTCATCTAAAAGCTCATCATCATCATCTAAAAACATTATAAACTCGCCACTTGCATGATCTAAGGCATTGTTTTTATTTCCATTTGGTCCTTTTTTATAGGTCTTATTTTGAACAAATTTTATCCTAGGATCTTGTTTCATAAGCTCTTGCACTAGCTCTTTTGTATTATCACTTGAAAAATCATCACTTATTATGATCTCAAAATCCTTAAAATCCTGCTTTAAAACACTTAAAACAGCTTTTTTTAAAAGCTCACTTCTATTATAAGTGCTAATTAAAACAGATAACAAAGGCTTCATTTACGCACGTCCTTTATAAAAGATAAAAGTTTTTTACTTAAAAGCTCTGTATCAAAATCTTTTTTTCTTAGCTCTGCGTTTTTTAAAAGCCTTAAATAAAGATCCTCATCTTTAAGAACTCTTTCAATAGCTATAGCCAAGGCTTTTTCATCGTCCTTATCAACTAAAAGTCCATCTTTTTTATCCTCTATTAAGCTATCTAAATTTCCACTATATCTTGTGCTAATCCTAGCAACATCAAAATAAAGACTTTCTATAAGCACGGTAGGAAGTCCCTCGACAAAGGAACAAAGACAAAGCACCTTAGCTCTTTCATAAAGTTTTGAAATTTCATTTACCTTGCCTAAAAAATCAACCCTTATCTCAAGCTCTTTTGCAAGTGTTTTTAAGTCCTTTTTTAGCTCTCCATCTCCTGCTACTGCAAAGCTATACTCTTTTTTAAGCTCCTTATCTAAGATAGCTATGGCTTTTAAAAACATCTTTGCATTTTTATTCTCATCAAGTCTTCCTACAAAAATAACCAAGTTTTGTTTTTCTTTTTTTTCTATCTTTTGAGTGCTAAAATGGCAAGGGTTTAAAAGCAGCCTAACATCTTTTACAAAATTTTCATAATAGCTCTTATCCTCATTTGATAAAACACTTAAAAGTCTTGCTCTAGGATAGCTAAGCCTTCTTAAAATACGCCAAAATTTAGACTTTAAATAGCCTTGTGAGCTGTGTTCGCAAATAATTAGGGGCTTATTTAGTCCTATATTTGCTATTAAACAAGCTATATTTGTGCTATCTAAAAAGGAAATATAAACATCGCTTTTCTCACTCTTTATAGCAGCTCTTAAGGCTATAAATTTTTTTATCCTACTTGCTATTTTGTGATATAAATTTTTAAAGCTAAATTGCCTTAATGTTATAAGC
>CASFHJ010000050.1 GCA_949294425.1 uncultured Campylobacter sp. | reverse complement strand
ATGATCTCAAAGAAAATACAGCAAAAATGCAGCTTTTATACAACTATCTAGTAAAAAATCAAATAAGAATAATACAATACAAAAACCAAAAGAAAAGGGGCAAAGAAAACATACTCCAAGATAAACTCTTAAAGGTATATGAGGATAATTTAGAAAAATACCATAAACTAAGTGATAGATACAAGGAATTATCAAATCTTAAATTTTTAAGCGAAAAAAAGCTTAAATTTATGGCGGAAATGGTATTTGGTGTAAAAATTTATCTAAAATGCGAAAAAATATACGCAGGAAATAGTATAAATTTTTATCCAAATGCAGACAAGAATTTAGAATTTAAACATATCTTAACAGATATTCATACACAAAGCTCATTTAGACTAAAAAAAGATGAAAACTCGCTCATATACGTAGACTCTTCACCTAGTAAAGAAAGTGAAATAAAAGAGCTAAAAGATCTCATACTAAAAGAGCAAGATAAATAGCTTTTTTCTTGCAAATTTTAGTAGCATTTTAATAAAAAAGTGTTTTTTTTCACGAAAAATAATAAAAAAAAAAAAAAAATGGTTATAATAATGAGAGTCTTTTAAAAGGTCTTAATAAAAATAAGGATATAAAGATGTCTGAAAGAATAATTTGGTCTAAGGATTTCAGCATAAAAAATGCAGCTCTTGATGAACAACATCAAATCATCTTTGATATAACAAATGATGCCTATGAGTTGGCAAACAAAATCAACAAGCAAGAAGAAATAAATGAAAGTCAAGAAGCCAAATTAAAAGAAGAGCTTAAGACGCTTATTTATAAGATGTTTAGATATATGAAGATACATTTTAAAGATGAGGAAGATTATATGAAAGAAATAGACTTTCCTCTACTTGATGAGCACAGAATTTTGCATAAACAGCTTATAAACGGCACAAGAGATATCTTAACCCAAAACGATAGTCTTAAAGATTTTGCTGAAAGATTTAGGGATTTTACCTTAGAGTGGCTTTTAGAGCATTTTATAAACGGAGATGCTTGGATAGAAAATTACAAACACAAAGCCTTGGATTTAAATGAAATACACTGCTCCTTAGAAAGCTATAGTAAACTTCATAATATGAAAAAGGACTTAAGAAGTCAAAAGCATTTTGATTATATCTGCCTTTGTCATTATAAAATTCATCATGTAGCTCAAAGCATACACAATGAGCTTATCTCAAAAGAAACTGTTTTAAAATGTCAAAAATGCAATCAAATTTTAGTTTTTGCAGATGAAAATTCGCAAGAAGAAGATAAGAATGTGTATGAAATTAAAGAAGAACTAAAAGAGCTAGGCTTGTTTATATGAGTGAGTTAATAAGCACCTTAAATCCTTACGAGCTTTTAAAAAAAGAACAAGAAAAGCATGATAAAGTCTTAGTGGATTTTAATATTATAGACTTTGAATTTTTATGCGAAAAAAATAAAACATACAAAACATACACAAGCGACAATGCAGATCTTTTTTACTCCGATGATTTTTACGCAAAAAGCTTTGATAATATAACTCAAAAATTTTATATAGACCTTGTTCAAAAAATAGATCTTCCATTTAAAATCAATATAAAAAGTGATAAAAATATAAACAAACTAAGTGCAAGTATACAAACACTAAGACCCTTTACTTATTATGATGATCTAAAAAAAGATATTATGCAAAGTATCTATAAAACTATGATTAGATATAAAATTTTAATACTAAGACTAGATAAAAAACTAGATAGCACAATAGATGCTCTAATAAAGGATTTTAAAGAAAGAAATGAATTTAGTGATAAGGACTTTGATTTAGCTGCTGGTGTAGAGCCTATACAGCACAAAAATGATGAGGCTATCTTTCACAAAGAAATTTATGTAACACAGATACAAGATGAGGGAGCTTATACTAACCCTATCATGAAAGATGACTTACTTTTTGAATACGTATACAGAGTCCTAGGTAGAGAAGGAAGGAATTTAAGAGGAGAATTAATAGAATTAGATCCAATTAAACCCATAAACAATCCTTTCGAGCTAAAAGATGATAGTATATACGCCATAGAGTATGAAGATAGGATCAAATACCATGCCAGAAACTACGGCTTTTTAAAGAAGGATCAAAGAGGGTATTTTGTATCAAATATTATACAGGTTTCACAAGTAGATCTTAAAAACACAGGTAGTATAAAAACAAATATAATAGAAGATACCACGGTAGAGGTTTTGTATAACGATGTAATAGACGATGCAATAAAATCTGGTATAGTAAGCATAAAGTCTAGCAATGTAAAGGTAAGCGGGAGTGTCGGTGCAACAAAACTAGAAGCTAAAAATTTAGAAATTCAAGGCGTAACACACAAAAAATCAAATATTTCAAGCAATAATGCCTACATAAAAACTCACAAGGGTAAGCTAGTAGCTCAAAATGTTTACATAGAAAATTTAGAAAATGGGCTTGTTAGGGCTAAAAATGTATATGTTAAAAACTGCCTTTCCTCAAGCATAGAAGCAGAAAACATCTATATAGAA
>CASFHJ010000049.1 GCA_949294425.1 uncultured Campylobacter sp. | reverse complement strand
AGCAGGCACAAACCCTGCCATTTGATGAAATAAAAAGTGAAATAACAAATCTTTATGCAAGCAAGCAAAGAGAGGAATACCTCAGCGATTATTTTAACAAGCTAAGAGCTAAGGCCGATATAAAGTATTTAAGATGAATTTAAATAAATAAATTTTATATCACTTTAAAATAAAGTTCTAAAGCAAGATGTCAAAAATTAGGCATTTCGCTAACTTTTGCTTAAGACTTATCCTCTAGTGCTTGGGTTTTATTTTCAAGCTCTTTCTTGCTTTCCTTAAAAAATCTTACTTGTTTGTTGTGGCTTTTGGCATTATCTATTTGTGTTTGGATGCGATATGCATATAAGCCAATAAAAACAAGCACTGTTAATATAATACTTATTATGTCTCCAATACCTCCAAAAATAAGTTTTAAAATTATCATAGACACGACAAAAACCACAACAGATATTAAAGCTGGAACAATAAGATGTTTAATTTTATCAAAGTTTGTAAGCTGTTCTCTACGTTCTAGCATTGCTATACTGCATATATTTTTACTGTAATTTACAAAGCTTAGAACATCATAATAGCTCTTGCCTGTGTTTACAACGCAAAGTGCCACTGTATCTCCATCTTTAAACACATAATCTCCAGCCAATCTAAAAGACTTATCATCTATATCAAAATTTAAAAAATGTCTATGCTCTGTTTTTATCTCACCCTTTATCTTTCCAGTTGTACCGCCACTTACTTTCAATCTATCACCAAAAATTCCGTAAGAACTTCCTACACTACCCTTTATATTTCCATCTACATAACCCGTTGTATCACTAAAAGTTTCCCTTTTTACATTAGAGAAACTATTCCTTTAAAAAATTCCATTTCTCATCCTTTTTGAAATTTAATAAAGGCTAATTTTAGTTTTTTTTTTTTTGAATTTTGCTTAAATTTTTAAAATGATAAGTAGTATTAAAGAAAAAAAGCAAAACACCAAATCAGTGCTTTGCTAGGTAGGTTGTATCAAAGGTGTTATTTATGAAATCTGGATTGTCCATCATCTTTCTATGAAAGGTTCTAGTGGTTTTTATGCCCCTTACTATAAGCTCATCTAAAGCCACTCTCATCTTTGCTATGGCGATATTTCTATCCTCTCCCCAAACTACAAGTTTGCCTATCATGGAGTCATAGTAAGGAGGAACAGAATAATCCTGATAGCAGTGGCTTTCCATGCGGACATTTCTACCAGCAGGTGCTACATATTTTGTTATCTTGCCCGGATTTGGCACAAAGCTTCTTGAGTCCTCAGCTGTTATCCTACACTCTATAGAATGCCCTCTTAGCTTTATACTTTCTTGTGGAGGCAAGGCATAACCCTCGGCAACTTTTATCATCTGTTCTATTATATCTATGCCACTTACCATTTCGCTTACGCAGTGTTCTACTTGTAAACGTGTATTCATTTCTATAAAATAAAAGTCCAAATTTTTATCTACAAGAAATTCAAAGGTTCCAGCACCCTCGTAGCTAATAGCCTTAGCCGCTCTTATAGCCGTTTCGTGTAATTTTTTTCTAGTCTTTTCATCAAGTAGTATGGCTGGGCTTTCCTCTATAAGCTTTTGATGTCTTCTTTGCATAGAACAATCCCTCTCGCCTATGTGTATAACATTTCCAAAGCTATCGCCTATGATTTGCACTTCTATGTGGCGAGGATTTAAAATACACTTTTCTATATACATAGAACCATCGCCAAAAGCCGTCATAGCCTCACTTTCAGCAGACCAAAAGGCTTTTTCTATATCCTTTTCGCTTTCAACCACACGCATACCACGACCACCACCTCCAGCAGCAGCTTTTAATATAACAGGATAGCCTATTTCTTTAGCCATTTTCTTAGCAGCCTCTACATCTTTTAAAGCTCCATCACTTCCGGGGATTACAGGAATTCCAGCTCTTTTCATAACCTGCTTTGCCTTGGATTTATCACTCATTAAAACCATGGATTCTACAGAGGGACCTATGAATTTTATATTATGCTTAGCACAAATTTCTACGAAATTTTGATTTTCACTTAAAAAGCCATAACCAGGAAAAATAGC
>CASFHJ010000048.1 GCA_949294425.1 uncultured Campylobacter sp. | reverse complement strand
CTTTTTAAGTGCTAAAGAGGATAAATCCCAAAGAGCTATAAAAGATTTTTTTGCTCCAGAGTTTATAAATAGACTAGATAAGATCATACATTTTAATGACTTAAATGATGAAATTTTAGCTAAGATAGTGCAAAAAGAGCTTGATGAGCTTTCTTTAAGACTTAAAACTATAAAAATAAAGGCTGATAAAAATGTAAAACTTTATTTGGCTAAAAAGGCTTATAAAAAAGAATTTGGAGTGCGTCTTTTAAAAAGGCTTATAGCTAGTGAAATTTCTGAAAAAATTAGCGATGAGCTTTTGTTTGGTAGACTCAAAAAATCCACCATCTTAGAGCTTAGACTAGATAAAAATGGTAACTTAGAATTTGTATTCTAGTCTTTTAAAAGCCCCAAAAAATGCCCCAGTTTTTTTAAGTAAGGATTTAGATCCTTTTTTTATGCTAAAGGCTTATACTTTGGGGCTTTTTCCTTGGAGCACCTCTCCTGTTACTTGGTGGTGCCCTGATCCTAGAATGCTACTTTTTCCAAAGGATATTTATAAACAAAAAAGTATAAAAAGATTTTTTAAATTTTATGAGTATAAATTAGATGAAAATACAATGAAGCTCATAAGATTATGCGCTAGTAGCAGAGAGCTTTCATGGATAGATAAGCATTTTTTAAGAGCCTATGAAAAACTTTTGTCTTTAGGCTTTTTACACTCTGTAGAGCTTTATGAAAAAGATGAGCTTGTAGGCGGAATTTATGGGTTAATCATTGGTAAGGTTTTTTTTGCAGAAAGCATGGTTAGTCTTAGAAAAAATGTTTCAAAGATAGCTATGATAAGGCTTTGTGAGCTTTTATTACCTTATGATTTTTTGATTGATTGTCAGGTTTATAATAAGCATCTTGAATTCATGGGTGCAAAGCAAAGCAAAAGAAAAGATTTCTTGAGGCTTTTAGAGGAAAAAGTTGGACAAAAAAGCGGTTTTGAAAGCTTTAAGGATTTAGCAATTCCTAAATAAGCTTTATAAATTTTCTTTTTTTATATTGCCTAAATACCTATAAACGCTAGGTTCTGATAGTTTTAAAAACTTAGCCACAACGCTTATAGCACCTTTTACGTTAAAAACTCCCTTTCTATATAGTTTGCTTATGATATTTTGTTTTTGTTCTGTCGTTAGCAAATAATCAGAATCTAAATATTTAACATCTACATATTGCATTAAAATTTCTTCTATGGAATGGTTTAAGACCTCTATATTTTTATCATCATCTTCTTGTTTTAAATTTAAAATAGATGACAAATCATCTAGCTTTTCTATGTCTATTATCTTGCTTACTACATCTCTCATCTCGCTAGTATCGTAGTTTATGCAAAGTATACCTTCTAATTTATCCTTATCTTTTATAAAAAAGGTAGAACCCCTTACCATTTTATCCTTATTTACCATAGCCTTATAGCCACAAAAAAAATCCTTATCAAGATAAGTTTTATTTTGCACTAACTCACTAGCAAAGGCTGTGAGTGGGGAATTTGTAGTCCTGCCGCTTACTTGGTTATTTTCAATGGCTGCTATATAAGCTCCGCTTTCTTCTATCACGTGAAAAACTATCTCGTATCTCTTTCCTAAGACCTGTCCTAAAAATTTGCAAAGTTTGATAAAATGTTCTTTTTTTTTCTGCCTTCATTTTTTAAATCCCGCTACAAAAGAAATTCTTAACAAAGCTTGTATTCTACACAACAAAAGCAAATAAAATATCAAAAAAATATTGACAACTTAGTATTATAGCTATAACATAATATCGATATTATTTTTTTCATAAGGAGAAGAGATGAAAGCTTATCCAAAGGCTATAGGAGCATATTCTGTTTATAGAGTTGTAAATGGATTTTTATTTGCTTCAGGACAAATTCCTATAAACCCAGAAAGTGGTGAAATACAAGGTTCTGATATAAAAGAGCAAACTAGACAGAGTCTTAAAAATATAGAGGCAATTTTAGAGGAAAATTCTTTAAGCTTTGCTAATGTTGTTAAAAGCACCGTTTTTTTAAGCGATATAAATGATTTTGCTGCTATGAATGAGGTTTATTCCGAGTTTTTTAAGGAACCTTACCCTGCACGTTCTGCTGTAGCTGTGAAAGATTTGCCAAGAGCTGCAAAGGTTGAGATAGAAATTATCGCTTTTAAGGGCTAAATTCTTAAGTAATTTAGCCATATTTTTTGTGTATTTTTAATAGAAGCTTTTGTCAAATTATATATAAATAAGCACTTATTAAATTTTTACTTAAACAAAAATTCTTATATTCTAAATTACTTAAATAAACTATAAAAGGTTTTAAAATACACATAAATATAAAAAACTTATAAAATTTAAAAACTTTTTTTATCTTAATTTACCAAAAATTTAGTATTATGTAAAAAAATTATTAAAAGGATAGAAAATGAAAAAGATACTTTTAGCAAGTGCGTTTTTTGCATCTACTTTGATGGCTTACGATGCAGAACAAATAGCTGATATGTTTTTTAAGCTAAATCCCAAGGCTGAACAAAACAAGATAAAGCCAAATCACACTAAAGGCTTTTGTGCTAGTGGCGAGTTTATACCAAGCAAGGATATAAACAATATAGTTGACATAGATCTTTTAAAGAATTCTCCTATAAAGGCTGATTTGCGTTACTCACTTGGCGGTGGGGAAATGAATGATAAGAGCAAAACTAGAGGACTAGCCTTAAATTTAAATTCTGATAAAGAAACTTGGACTATGGTTATGACTAATGCAGAGATAAATTTTGCAAAAGATGTTGATGAATTTGGACAATTTTTTGAAATGAAGCTTCCTGTAAATGGCAAGGTTGATACAGAAAAGATAAAAAGACTTACAAATGAGGTTGATTCTTATAGAAATTACGCTGCTTACACCGCAAAAATGGGCATAAGTAAAAGTGTGGCAAACACTCCTTTTTACAGCACTCATACCTTTTTTGTAAAAGATGCTAAAACTAAGAAAAATGTAGCTGTTAAATGGAAATTTGTTCCAGTTGAAGGAGTTAAAAATCTAAGTAAGAAAGAGGAAAAAAGCTTTGGTAATGATTTTTTGAGGGCCGATTTTGAAAAGAGAATAAAAGCTAAGCCTTTTGCCTATGATATGTATTTAATTTATGCAAATAAAAACGATGTTATAGATGATACTACAGCCCTTTGGACTGGCGAACATAAAGAGGTTTTAGTTGGTAGATTAGAGGTGAAGAAAAATGAGCAAGATAGCTGTAATCAAAATGTATACTTTCCTTCAAATTTACCAAGTGGTGTAGAGCCTCCAAAGGATCCTTTATTTGATTTAAGAAACGAAGTTTATGCTATAACCTTTGGTGCTAGACAATGAGTTTTAAGCTCATATCTTGGAGCAAGGATAATTTTCTTAACACGGATATTAAAATATCTGTGTTAAGTGAAAATCAAAGCTCAAAGGATATACAGATAATAATGCCCTTAAATTCTGTTATGAAAGAGCATAAGGCACTATTTGATATAACGGTTCAGGTTTTAAAAGGCTGCATAGATTTTGGCATACAAGATCAGATTTTAAGGCTAAATGAACTTGATATGATAGCAGTTGCTGCAAATATACCTCATTCTTTAAAAGCTAATGAAAATAGCATTATAAGGCTTAATCTCTCAAAAAAAGATGATGTCTTAAGGCTAAATAAGCTTTTTTAATTTAGTTTTCTTGTAGTATTTTTTAGCTAGAATTTTGCTTTTTAAAGGGCAAAATGTGAAAAAATTTTTAACTTCTTTAGCTTATGGGCTTAATGAAAATGAGGTGAAACAAGGTTTTAAAGCTGTTGTAAGAGAACTTTTAAAGCTTGAGGTGCTTAAAAAATACAAAAATACTTACTATCTTAATAATTCCTTTGTCTTTGGCAATGTAGATATATCAAGCAAGGGTAGAGGGTATTTACAGCCTATAAATAAGGAAGCAAAAGATATAATCATAGATGATTTAAAGGGTGCTAACTATGGAGATTTAGTTGTTTGTAAACTTTTTTCTTCTAAAAAGAAAAAGCCCTTTGCTAGAGTGCTTTCAGTGCTTCTTAGGGCTAAAAAAAGCTCTCTTGTCATAACAAAGGCTTATGGAAAAAATATCCTTGCTACAAATTTTAAGACAGGTTTAAGTGTGCCTGTAAGAGCTAGTGCAAAGTCTTTAAAAGCCTTACCTCTTGGAACCATCTTAAAGATAGAAAATGAAAATAATGAAATTATCGAGGTTTTAGGTCATATAGACGATGAGCTTATAGATGAAAAAATTTCCTTAGCCCTTTTTGATAAGAATGATGAATTTTCTAAGCAATGTCTTGAGGAAGCAAATGCGAATGGAGATTTTGTAGATATTTGCATGTATGAAAATAGAAAGGATTTAAGGGTTTTAAGTTTTTGCACCATAGATCCAGTAGATGCTAAAGACTTTGACGATGCCATCTTTTATGATGCTTTAAAAAAAGAGCTTTTTGTTGCTATTGCTGATGTTAGCGAGTATGTTTATGCTTATAGCTCACTTGATAAGGAGGCTTTAAGAAGGGGTTTTTCTATATATTTTCCACATAAGGCGGTGCCGATGTTGCCGAGAATTTTAAGCGAAAATATATGCTCTTTAAAGCCAAATGAGGATAGATTAGCCTTTGTTTTTAAATTTAGCTTTGATGATGATTTTAATATTCTTAAAGAAGAGCTTTTTGAGGCTGTGATAAGGTCAAAGAAGAGATTTAATTATGATGAGGTAGATGAGTATTTTGATAAAAAGGTGGATTTAAAGGATTTTAACTATCTTTACGAGCTTAAAAAACTTACATATTTTTTAAGAAAAGAAAGGCTTAAAACT
>CASFHJ010000047.1 GCA_949294425.1 uncultured Campylobacter sp. | reverse complement strand
TTATTAACAGTGCTGTTTTTGCAAAAAGCTCTTGTAAATTTTTGCCATTTGCAAGTTTTATCCCTTTATCAAGCCTAAAAAAATTTAAATAAGGCAAAATGTTTGGGTGAGGATTAAAACAAAGCTCATAAGAGTTTTTTTTGCAAAAGTTTAAGAGCTCATACGAGCTTAAAAGCTCATTATATTTTTCAAAATAAAGACTTTGAGTGAAGTTTTTATTTATCCTTCTTGTGCCAAGTTTTTTACTAAAAGCACCCACTATATCTCGTCTCCAAGTTGGCATTATAAGTATGTATTTTTTTTCTTTTTTTAAAGATATTAGCCTATCGTGCCTTGCAAAGCCTGTTAATTTGACCTCTTTTTTGCTAAGTTTATAAGCCGTGTAATCGCAGACAAAGCTTTGAAATTCAGGCTTTGCCGAAGTGATTAAAAGATCAATTTTTCTAGTATTTAGCCAAGCTGAAATATCTTTTTCTGAAATTCCATGCTGTAAAAAAACAAAGTCCTTTGTTAAAAGAGTGTTTTTGCCAAAGGCGCCATAAAAATACCTATCTATATGAGAGCTTATAATCTTATCGGCTCTAAAAAGTAGATATAAAAATTTAAAAGAATTTGTATCTACTAAGTTAAAACCCTCATCAAAAAGTCTTTTAAAATCCTCGCTTTTTTTAGATATAACAAAGTAAATTTTTTTATCTATTTTTTTGTGTCTTAGGTAGCGGTATAAGTGCTCTGCATTATCATCAGCTCTTAAATTTGAATCAGCAAAAAGCCAGATTTTATCATTTCTTGCCCTTTTGCCTTTAAGTTTTTTAAGCTCCTTATAAAGCGGGTCTAAATTTTTAAGCTCCTTGCCCTTAAATTCTAGGATAAAAGTTCTAAAATCAAAATCCTTTTTAAAAGCTTCATCAACTTTTACCCACAATCTTTTTTCATAAACAAAGTCTTCATCTAAAAAAGAAATTTTTCTTATCTTTTCGTCTGTGATTTTTGAATTTTTTAAAAAATTTTCATAGTTTTTAGAGTAAAAAAAAGAAAGCAAAAGCTCATCTTTTTTTTCATCTAACTTTTCTATAAATACTCTTTGTTTTGCTTGTAAATTTTCATTTTTAAAAAGATGAAAAAAGCCTATTTTATGAAAATGCTTTATCCCACAAAGCTTAAAATTTGCTATATGCTCATCTGGCAAAAGCGTGAAAATTTTTCTTAAATGAAGGCTTAAATTTAGGCTTTTTATTTCATCATTTTTTACATTTAAAAGCTCATCAACAAGGTAAAAAATATTATATAAAATGCTATTTGAAAGAAAGCTTGGGATAAAGCCTAAATTTTTCTTATATTTATATAAAATGTCTTCAAAAAAAGATGAATAAATAAGTTTGTATTTTACCTTATAAGAAGCACTATCTAAAATGGAACTTTTGTTAAATCTTTTTCTATAAAAATACTTAGCTTCTTTTACAAAGGCCACTTTTTTATTATAATTTTTTAGAAAAAAATTCAAAATAAAAACCACATCTTCACCGTAAGATAAATCCTTTTGAAAATATAAATCTTTAGGTAAAAATTCCCTCCTAAAAATAACAGAATTTGTAGCAATTTGTATAAAAGTATCTAAGTTGTTTATCTCTTTTACGCAGCTTTTTTTAAATTTAAATTTTAAGACATGGCTATCTTTGTATCTTACAAATCTTCTTTCCCTATAAAAAATCAAATTTGCACAAAGCATAGCCAAAGTTTCGTCATTTTTTTTAGATAAAAACTTATCCATTTCATAAAAAAAATTTCTATCTAAAATATCATCACTATCCGCAAAACTTATAAAAGAAGCCTTTATATCGCTTTTTTTAAGATAAGCTAAGCCTAAGTTTCTTGCAGAGCTTACACCGCCATTTTCTTTATATATATAGTGTATATTTTTGGGATATTTTTTAAGATATTTTTTAATGATAAAAAAGCTTTCATCGTTTGAGCCATCATCCACCAATATTAAGGTAATATTTCTTTTAAAATCAAGCCTTTGATTTATGATAGAAAGTAAAAAATCATCTAAATATTTAGCACAGTTATAAAGAGGCGAAATTATGACATAACTTTGCCTCGCCTTATATTTTTTAAGCAAGAATTTTTTAAAAAAATTTATGCAAGGATAAAGCAAAGCACCTTTAAAAAAATATCTTGAAAGCTTTAAGGTATTTTCACTTAGGTAAAACATTTTTGCCCTTAAAAATTTTCATATCCTTAAAAAAAAGCCTTGGAGAGCTAATAAATTTTCTAAATAATCTATAAAATTTAAAATGAGAAATATAAATTTTTAAAAAATTTCCGCCCTTTTGTTTGTCGTATTTTATCTCGTATAAATAAGGCTTGTAAGCTAAATTTTTTAAAACAAAATTTCTTTGTTTTTCTAAGTCTTTAAATTCTTTCTCATAAATTTTAAGCCTCTCAAAAAAAAGCTTGTGATTTTTTTCTCTATTATCAAAATAGCCATTTTGATTTATGGCTTCGTGATAAAAATGCAGTGCATAAAGTCCAAGATACATAGTTTCGTATCCTAAAAGTGAAAATAAGGCACGAAAGCCCTCATAAGTATCAAAGTTCCAATTTCTAGCATCGTAAGCTAAATTCCTTGGCATTTTTTCAAAAGATAAGGTTTTTAGCATAAGCCTAGCCAAAAAATCAAAATCCTC
>CASFHJ010000046.1 GCA_949294425.1 uncultured Campylobacter sp. | reverse complement strand
GTGGTAATCGCTATAGTGATGTAAGGGCTCAGGTCTTATACTAGCATTAGAATAAGCCAGTAAGTGATTTAAAAGTCTTGAAAGTAGATGAGCCATATAAATAAAAATTAAGCTTAAAGGTAAGAGTAAAATTTTAGCCTTATTCTTTTTTACAGACATAAGCTCTTGTCCTAGCTTATAAGATAAATGGCTTTGAATTTGGTTTTTTGCTCCTGCTTTGTAAGGATTAGCTAAGGCTTTATATAAAATTTCCTCATAAAAAGGAGTTTTTCTAGCGTAGCTCCACCAAATGTCAGCTTTTTCTATATAGGGTAAATTCCAAGGCTTTGCAGGACCTGCATAATGCACTATAAAGGCTTCTTTTCTTACACTTTCATACTCTTTTATCTCTTTTTCGTTTAAAGTTTCACTTAGTATGAAAGGATTATGCTTTACTAAGCTTTCTTGTATGTTAAGATCAAAATTAAAGCGATTATCTATATATAAAACCTTATTTTTAAGGGTATAGTTTAAAACACACTGATCTACAATCTTAGGTTTTTTTACTACATTTTGTAGATTATAAATCAAAAGCTTTGAGATCTCTTCTTTTCTAAGCTTTTCAAGATTTAAAAGCAAAATTCCAGCTTGAAAATATGGAGTGTCTTCATCTAGTTTTAAGCTCTTGCTAAGATAAGACTTCATCTTTTTATCTTTAGCGCTTATTATCTTTATGTATATGTCTTTAGTAGCTGCTAAGAACTTATCTTTTAAGTCTATTTTAAAAAGTTCGTATATATCTTTTTTGACAATTATATCGCTATCTAAATATAAGGCTTTTTTATAATTTTTTAAAATATCAGCTAGAAAAAACCTGTAGTAAGTAGCAGTAGAGTAATGCCCACCAACCTTAAATAAATCATTATAATTATGTGTGTATAACTGGATATTTATAAATCTTAGGGAAAAATTTTCTTTCTTACACTGAAGTTTTAATCTAGACTTATAAGTTTCGTTAATGTCATCATCAAGTATTATGATGTCATAATTTCTTTCATTACTGGAATTTTCTATAATGGACTGCAGTGTTACGCTTAGATAATCAGCGTAGTTGTTATCACAAGCAAAGACAAGGGCTATATTATCCTTTTCAAAGGCCGGGTAAAGCTCTTTTTCTAGGTCTGTATTTAGCAAAAGTGCTATTGGAAGTTCTTTTATATCTTTGCCTTGCTTTTTTAAAAGCTCGTAGTAAAAGCCAGTGATACTTTCTGATAAAAAGCCTATGGCTCTTTGAAAT
Organism: uncultured Campylobacter sp.; assembly: GCA_949294425.1. Classification (GTDB taxonomy): domain Bacteria; phylum Campylobacterota; class Campylobacteria; order Campylobacterales; family Campylobacteraceae; genus Campylobacter_D. The sequence goes on along the minus strand of CASFHJ010000046.1, from coordinate 1,201 downwards.
TGAGCATTTCTACCTGTATAGTCTATCTTTTCGTGTAGCTTAAAGCATATATCAAAGATAAATTCGCAGTATTTAAAGAAGAGTTCTTTTTTCATTATAAACATATTTGCAAAATACGCCTTATGTCCATTTGCATAATCCTCAAAGAGGGCAAAATTTTCTTTTAAATTTGAGTTTATAAAATCAGATAAAAGATCAAAATCCTTATCTATGTGGCTTATATAGTTTTTATACTGCTCCTCTACACTTTCAGCAAAAGAAGCGTGATGAGCCACCATAATGTCATTGTTTGCAAGAAGCTTATAAAGTCTTTCTTTGTAGTTTGCAGTGTGATTGTAATAGTATTTATTATAGCCTGAAAATATAAGCCACTTAGGCTCAAACTTAGGATTCTCATCAAACACAAACTGCCTTCTATAATGCATAAACCCTATATAATCAGGATTACCCAACTTATCATAATTTTTCCAAGCCCAATATATACCTGTAAGTTCACAAAAATATCTATTAAGATGAGAGATATTATCTCCTGTATCATCTCCTATCATATTTTCACATAACCATTCATAATCTTCTTGTGATAATTTTCCATCCTTAGAAGATTCAGTAGCTAAAGCTCTACCTAAATGTATAGGAGTTAAAATTTCATCTTTAAGTAAGACTGCAGGTTTATGATAGCCTACTAATATTTTTATAGAAGGTTTATTATTTTTTTCTTCTTTTGTGTTGTTTAAATTTTTATCATCAAAACTGCTATCCATAGACTTTAAGCTTTCTTCTTGCATTTAGATAAATCCTTTCGTTTTTCTTTTTCTTAAATTCATAGAAAATGTTTTTCTTTTTATTTTTTTAAGTTTTTAAATACTTTTTATATTTCTTTCTTTAAAAGCTTTCAAACATTTAAATTCAAGGCTTTTGATTTTATTTTTCAATTTTTTCATTTTGTATTGAAAATGGCTGTTTTCAAACTTTTTTTAAACCTTTTTATAAAAAATTCACATTTTTTTAACATATCCCGCTCTTGCCAAACAAGCAAAAGGAGTAAAATAGCCTCTTTTTAATAATCACAAAGCAAAATTATACTACATTTTTCCCAACTTTGCACCCAAAATTCAAAAAAAAAAAAAACAAGTTTTAAAGTATTGTTAGTTCTGTAAATATCAAGCTTTAAAAGATATTTTAAAGATAAAAAATTTAAGTC
>CASFHJ010000045.1 GCA_949294425.1 uncultured Campylobacter sp. | reverse complement strand
GCTCTTAGGTAGAGAAAAAGAAGCTAAGCAAGTGCTTGATAAGTTTGATAAAGAAATAGAAGAGCTTAAGAAAGAACCGCTTGATAAAAGTGCTATATATTTGTTTTCTTCAAATCCTTTAATGGCTTTTAGCGATAATTCTTTAATAGCTGATATTTTAAGAAGTATAGGTGTGAAAAATTTAAGCATGAAAAGTGCTATTGCAAGACCTATAATAAGCTCTGAATTTATCTTAAAACAAGATCCTGACATGATAATACTAGGAATTTCAGCCAAGGATATAAAAAGCTTACTTTCACAAAATGAGGCTTTAAGGCAAAGCAGGGCTTATAAGGAGGGTAGAATTTTCATCTATGATAAAACCCACACACTCTTAAGACTAAGTCCTAAAATGATAGAAAGGGTAAAGGAGTTTAAAATCTTTTTAGAAACAAGCTTAAAAAGATAAATCCTAAGGTGCTACTTTATAGCACCTTAAGTCCTAGTTAATATTTTGATCTAAACTAGCAGGGCGTCTAAGCTTTTTGAAAAAAGGCGGTATTATGACTACTAAAAGAGCAGCTATAAGCAGTATAGGTGCTATGTAGCCACTATAAAGTATGGAAAAGTCTCCATTACTAACAGATAATGCCCTTCTTAAATTTACTTCTAGCATTTCTCCTAAAACAAAGCCTAATATCAAGGGTGCCATAGGAAATTCAAGTTTTCTTAAGAAATATCCTATTAGCCCTATGATTAATATAAGCAAGAGATCAAAATTTGTAGAATTTATAGAGTATACGCCAATTGATGAGACTATCAATATAAAAGGCGCAAGAGACCAAACAGGTATACTTAAAATCTTAACAAAAACGCCTATTAGGGGTAAATTCATAAGCAATAAAACGCAGTTTGCTATAAGCAAGGACGCAACTAGTCCCCAAACTATGTCAGCTTGTTCTGTAAACATTGTAGGACCCGGATTTATATTATACAAGGTTAGGGCTCCAAGCATAACAGCAGTCGTGCCAGAACCCGGCAATCCAAGCGTTAACAATGGTATAAAAGAGCCACAAGCAGAGGCATTATTTGCTGCTTCAGGTGCTGCAACCCCTCTTAGATCTCCTTTTCCAAATTCTCCCTTTTCTCCAGCTAATTTTTTTTCACTCATATAGCTTATCGCACTCGCTATGGTTGCTCCAGCTCCCGGTAAAACTCCTACAAAAAATCCTATGAAAGCAGAGCGGATTATAGTGTAAAAAGAGAAGAGAAATTCTTTTAGACTTATTAAGAGTTTACCCGTTTTTTTGATGATGACTTGTGAGGTATGGGTTTGTTCTAGCATTAAAAAGATCTCACTTACTGAAAAAAGACCAATTACTAAGATAACAAAAGGAATTCCATCAAAAAGATGAGGCACATCAAAGGTAAAGCGGTATACTCCTGTATTTCCGTCTATGCCAATGGTTGTTAAAAATAGCCCTATTAAGGCAGCAAGCAAAGAACGTATAGGCTTTTGAGCAAGCATTGAACCAAGGGTTGCTAGGGCAAAGATTATGAGAGCAAAATACTCAGCCGGTCCAAATTTCAAAGCCCAAGAAGCAATAAGCGGTGCAAAAAGTATTATCCCACAAATAGCTATAAAAGAACCTATAAAAGAGCTAAGAGCCGATATACAAAGAGCCTTGCCGCCTTGTCCCTTTTTAGCTAGAGGGTGTCCATCTAGGGTAGTCATTATAGCTGCTGCTTCTCCGGGAATTCCAAGCAAGATAGATGAAATTCTACCTCCATACTCACAGCCTATATAAACCGTTGCTAGAAGTATAAGGGCTGATTCAGGAGGTAATTTCATGGTATAAGCCAGAGGTAAAAGTATGGCTACTCCATTTATCGGTCCAAGTCCGGGAAGCATTCCTACTATAGTTCCTATAAAACAGCCTATTAAGGCTATTACTAGGTTTGAAGGATCAAGCGCTACGCCAAATCCTTGCATTAAATATGCCCAAGTATCCATTTATCGCCTTTCATTCAAAGATTATGCCAAGTGGCAGGGTTATTTGTAGTAAGGAATCAAAGCAGTAGTATAATATCAGGCTACAAAGCACTGAAAATATAAGAGCTTTTATAAAATTTGCTCCAAAAAGAAGAGCGATTATAAGCATAAAAAGCCCGCTACTAAGTATGAAACCTATGTATTCAAACAAAAGATAAAAGCCAAAAAAGCTTATGGCTAGGATAATTAGCCTTTTTGCTACGGCAAAATTAGGCCACTTTACATCTGTGTCTTCTGCGAAAAAAAATAGCAAAACCGAGCATATTGCTATTAAAAATAAGGCACCAACAGGAAAGGGTCTAGGACCTAGAGGTTCGTATTGAAACTCTGTAGTAATGCCCCAGCCCACGTAAATTCCAAGTAAGGATAAGATTAATAATAATACTGAAAAAATCTTAGTGCTTATCATATTTTTACTTTATAAGCCCATATTCTCTTGCTAGGGCTCTGTATTTGTTAGTTTGCTCTTTTACAAAGGCGTCAAACTCAGCTCCGTCTTTGTCAAATTCAAAAAGCCCTCTTTGAGTTAGCTGCTCTTTAAATTCCTTTGTTTGTTTGAGTTTTTTAAAGGCATTTAACCACCAATTATACTCCTCATCAGTAACCTTAGGTCCCATGTAATAACCCCTAACGGTTACCCATTCTATATCGTATCCAAGCTCTTTTGCAGTAGGAGCACTTGCTAAGGCTCCGCCAAGTCTATTAGGAGCAAAAACTGCTAAAACTCTTATCTGTCCTGATTGTATTTGAGGTAAAAGCTCTGCTATACCAGAGGATCCAACATCTATATGTCCTCCTAAAAGAGAGGTTAGCATATCTCCACCACCTTCAAAGGCTACGTATCTAACCTGTTTTACATCTATACCAGTTGCCTTTGCAAGCATGGCTGTTTGCATCCAGTCCTGCCCACCTATAGAGCCACCCGCTCCTATGCTAACAGAGGAAGGATCTTTTTTTAATGCTTGTATTAAATCCTCTAAATTCTTGTAAGGACTATCAGCCCTAACAGCTACCATACCATAATCAACCCCAGCAGAGGCAAGCCATCTAGCATCATTTTCATTATATCTTCCGTGCTTTCCTGTGGCTATGTTTAAAAGGGTTCCGCTTGAAAAAGCTACTATAACGTCCGCATTTTTAGCACGGCTTGTATTCATGGAGTTATAGGCTACAACCCCAAGACCTCCGGGCATATAAGTAACTCTCATAGGAGTTTTTAAGATCTTGCTATCTATCATGCTTGTTTGAGCTAACTTACATGTTAAATCAAAACCACCTCCTGGTTGTGCTGGTGCTATACACTCAGGTCTTGTTGGTTCTTTTGCAAGAGCAAGGCTTAAGGCACAACATGTCGCCAGTAAAGCAAATTTCTTCATATTTTTCTCCTTATTAAGAAAAGTTTATATTTTTGTAATTTTATTTTTGCTAAATTTAACTTAAGTATTTTTTCTTTTTTTGTTTATTTATATTTTTTTGTATACAAATGTGTATTTTTTACACAAAACCATTTAAAAGACAATGAAAACAAGGCTTTTAAAGCCTTTTATATTTTTAGTAAAAAGATGTTTAAGATGACTGTTACGGAATTAAATTTAAAAGCGAAAAGCTTGCTTGAAACTTATTTAAGCGATATAAGCTTAAGTGCTGAACTTGCAAAGATAACCATACATAGCTCGGGGCATTGGTATTTTGAGCTTAAAGATGATAGATCTAGCATATCTTGTGTGATGTTTAGAACAAATACTTTAAATTTAGGTTTTGTGCCTAAGGTTGGGGATTTTTTAGAGCTTAGTGGTTTTGTAAGTCTTTATGCTGAAAGCGGACGTTATCAGTTTATAGCAAAAAATATGCAAAAATCAGGCTTAGGAGATTTGGAGGCTAAGTTTTTAGAATTAAAAGAAAGATTGCAAAAAGAAGGGCTTTTTGATGAAAACCTTAAAAAAAAGATAAAGGCTCTGCCTCAAAGAGTAGGGATAATAAGCTCTTTTACTTCAGCAGCTCTTGAGGATATGCTAAAGCTTATTAGGCAAAAGGAGTATTTTTTAGCCAAATTTTATCTTTTTAATGCCCTTACTCAGGGCTTAAATGCCCCAGCTTCAATTATACAAGCCTTAAGAAAGGCTGATGAGATGAATTTTGATTTGATTATTATAGCAAGGGGAGGGGGTAGTAAACAGGATTTATTTTGCTTTAATGATGAAGACTTAGCAAGAGAAATTTTTAAGGCTAAAACCCCTATAATTTCAGCTATAGGACACGAAATAGACTATGTTATTAGCGATTTTGTAGCGGATTTAAGAGCACCCACTCCAAGTGCTGCTATAAATTTAGTTTTTAGCTCAAAAGATGAATTAATGCAAAATTTAGACATCTTAGAGGATAAGATAGCTTTTTTTGTAAAAAATATCATAAAAAAACGCGAACAAGAGCTTTTGTTTTGTGAAAAAATGCTAAAAACTAGGTCTCCTAAGAAAAATTTAGAGCAAAAACTAGAGCATTTAAATTTATTAAAAAAGCAACTTAAGTTACTTATACATTCAAAAATAAGCGCTAAAAGATCTCTAGTAGAAAAATTTGAAAATGCCCTTTCTTTGCATGAGGCATTTTTTGAAAAAAGTAAAAAGCTAGTTTGCATACAAAAAGATGATAAAATACTATCTTTACAAGAGCTAAAAAGTGGCGATCTTGTTTCCTTACTCGGCTTAGAGTGTAAAAAAGAGGCTAAAATTCTATAAAAAAGGATAGGTATGAGAGTTTTAAATTTTAGTGCAGGTCCATCAACCCTACCGCTAGAGCTTTTAACTGAGGCAAAAGAGGAGCTTTTAAGCTATAAAAACAAAGGCTTTTCCATAATGGAAGTAAGCCATAGGACAAAGATCTTTGAAGAGGTGCATTTTGGCGCTATGCAAGATGTTAAGGAGCTTTATGGCTTAAGCGATGATTATGAGGTTTTGTTTTTGCAAGGTGGAGCTTCTTTGCAATTTGCCATGATACCTATGAATTTAAGCATGGGAAAAACTTGCGAGTATGCAAATACAGGCATTTGGACTAAAAAAGCCATAAAAGAAGCTAAAATTTTAGGCATTGATGTAAAGATTAGTGCAAGTAGTGAGGAGGATAATTTTTCTTATATCCCTGATGTTAGCTTTGATGATGGCTCTGATTATGCTTATATTTGCTCTAATAATACCATTTACGGAACCCAGTATAAAAGCTATCCAAAAACTAAGGCTCCTTTAGTAGTCGATGCTTCTAGTGATTTTTTCTCTAAAAAGCTTGACTTTTCTAATATAGCCTTGCTTTATGGAGGTACGCAAAAAAATGCCGGAATTTCAGGTCTTGCCTGTGTTATCATAAGAAAGGATATGCTTGAAAGAAGTGCTAGTAAAAATTTAGCCTCTATGCTAAAATACAGCGTTCATGCTGAAAACAAGTCCTTGTTTAACACCCCGCCAAGCTTTGCTATATATATGTTTGCCCTTGAGATGAAATGGCTTTTAAAACAGGGCGGACTTGCTAAGATAGATGAGCAAAATCAAGCAAAAGCTAAGATACTTTATGAGTGTATAGATAATAGCGAGGGCTTTTATACAGGCTTTTCAAGAAAGGAAGATAGATCTTTGATGAATGTTAGCTT
>CASFHJ010000044.1 GCA_949294425.1 uncultured Campylobacter sp. | reverse complement strand
CTTTTTTCCACCATCTGTTTGAAATAAAGAAGGTATGGAAAAAATAACACAAAGAACAAAAACTGCTATAAATATAAGCAGTCTATAGCTTAGCTTATAATTACTCATTAATCTTCTTTGCTATAAAATCTCTAGAAACTTTTACTACAACATTCTCATCATTAAGCTTAACTTTGATAAAATCCTCCTCAGGTTTTACGACCTCGCAAATTAGCCCTCCATTTGTGATGATCTTATCTCCTTTTTGTAGGGATTCAAGCATTTGCCTGTGTGCTTTTGCTTGTTTTTGCTGTGGTCTTATAACCAAAAAGTAAAATATAGCAAAAAGTACTACTAGGGGAAGTAATGAACTTAAAAGTGAACCTTGTTCCATATTTTTTTCCTTTTGTGAAAAAATTAAATTATAATTCTAGCAATTTTAAAATAATAAAAGCCTTTTTTATAGCTTTTTTAATTTCAAATTTCATATATATCTCTTTTTTTGAAAATATTTTTTTAGAATTTTTATCGCCCTTTTTATCTATATATGCTCTTGTTTTGCTTTTAAGAGGAGATGCTAAGGTATATTTTTTCACTGGTTTTTTCATAGGACTTTTATGGTTTTATTGGATAGCTTTTTCTTCTGTTTATTTTAATCTTAGCTGGATAATACCTTTTGAGATGATAGGCATAGCACTTGTTTATGGCTTTTTATTTAGACTTTGCTATATCTTTAAATTTGATTTATTAAGACTGGCAGCTGTTTTTTGTCTAAGCTTTGTTCATCCTCTTGGCTTTGATTGGCTAAATTTTGGACTTTTAACCATATATGGTAGCTTTGATGCAAGTTATAGAGGTGTAATTTGTCTTTTTTTAATAGCATATTTTTACTATGAAGGTTATATATCAAGGTATTACAAGATAGCCATAATACTTTTTTTGTTCTGTCTTGGTCTGCAATCTCGCGACAAAGACGCACAAAAGCTAAACCTAGACTATAAGCTCATAAATACTAATATTTCACAAGATCAAAAACACCTAGCACAAAACCTACAAAGCCACTCAGATGATGTTATAAACGAGGTTTTTAAAGCTATTACAGAGGGTAAGGAGCTTGTTATCTTTCCAGAAAGTAGCTTTGCTTTTGATCTTAAAACTTCCTTTAACTCTATGTATTACGAGCTTTTAAAAGAATTATCAAAAAATATCATAATAATACTTGGAGCCTTAAGTAGCGAGGAAGGCAAGGTTTATAACAGCACCTATGTCTTTAATAAGGGCATGGTAAAAGTAATGCATAAGCATTATTTAGTCCCATTTTCAGAAGAAATGCCTTTTTTTAAGGATTTTATTAGCACTTACTTACTTAAGGGTTTTGGAGAATTTCAAAGAGGAGAAAAATTAAATCAATACAAGATAAAAGATCAGATAATAACAAATGCGATTTGCTATGAAGCAACAAAAGAAGAGCTTTACAAATCTTCCAAAATAATAATAGCCATTTCAAACAATGCTTGGTTTAAGCCATCAAGCCAACATATCTTGCAAAAGGCTTTGATTAAATTTTATGCTAGCAAGTATGGGGTTAGAATTTATCACGCAACAAATGCAAAAGAAAGTGGGGTAATAGGACCTAAAAGCTCACTTTTTAAACACTATATTTTAGATCCTATTAAAAAACTTAGCAAGAATATAGTCTAAGAGAAGCTATTTTTTGCTTCTTTTATAAAGAAAATTTCCAAATACCTGTATGATTTGCACTAGCAAGAGTAAGACTATGATAGTTTCTATCATAATACCTGTGTTAAATCTTTCATAACCATATCTTATAGCCACGTCTCCAAGACCTCCGCCACCAACTGTTCCAGCCATAGCAGAAAAGCCTACTACCACTATAAGAGTTAGGGTTAGACCATTTATCAAAGAAGGTAGGGATTCTACAAAAAATACCTTAAAAATTATCTGGGTATTACTAGCCCCGTAAGATTTAGCAGCCTCTATAATGCTTTTATCAACTTCTTTAAAAGCTGCTTCTATAACCTTTGCTAAAAAGGGTGCTATACCAAGAGTAAGAGGAACTATTACAGCGCTTGTTCCTATGCTAGTGCCAACTATAAGCCTTGTTAGAGGCATTAGGGCTATGATTAAGATAATAAAAGGAAAAGAGCGGATTATATTTACAAAAAAATCAAGTATCATGTAGGCTTTTTTATTTTCACAAAGCCCTCCCTTATCCCAAACACTAAGCAAGATCCCGGGTATTATAGCTATTATAAAACCAAGCAGGGTTGATATAAAACTCATGTATATAGTTTCTAGCAAGGCTGGATATAAAATTTGTGTGAAATTATTTATACTTTGTTCAAGATTCATCTACTAACTCCCATAAAACGCCACTTTTTTGTATG
>CASFHJ010000043.1 GCA_949294425.1 uncultured Campylobacter sp. | reverse complement strand
AGAAAATGGGTTAATAATACCTTAAAATTTTAAGCTTTTTTTGCTATAATTCTAGCTAAATTTTTCACAAATAATACAAAGGGTCGGTTTTCTATGGATGATAAAATCATAAATACACTCACAGATAAAGTAAATGAGCTTTTAGAAAGATATAACGAGCTTTGCGAGGCTAATGAAAATTTAAGAAATGAGCTAGTAAGTGTTAGGGCTCAAAATGAGGCTAGAGGAAATGAAATTTCTCGCTTAGAAGAAGCACTTAGAAGCAAGAATTTAGTAAGCGAGGATATAACTAGAAAGATAGAGGCTGTGCTTGGCAAGTGAGATTAAACAGGTTATAATCAATGTCTCTGCCAAGGATTTTATAGTAAAATGCGGAGGAGATTTCGCTAATTATTTAGAAACTGATATAGATCTTTTATCTGGTGGCAGCAAAAAGATAGAATTAAAACATTTTGTTGATGCCTTCGTAAAAAAAAGTTATGAAAATTATATACTTCAAAAAGAGATTAAAAAATTAGTAAAAACCATAAATGAGGAATTACCCAAGGTAAATACATGAAAAAAGCATTCTCGCTTATAGAGCTTGTTTTTGTGATCCTTATTATAGGTGTTCTTGCCGGTATTTCTTTACCTTATTTTTCAAGTTCAAAAACAGAAGCAAAAATGCTAATGCTAAAGGCTGATTACACAAGCATAAGAAGTGCTATAGCTTACGCAGAAAATGAAATGATAATAAAAAATATAAAACAAAAAATGCAAGTCTTAGACAAGGCTTTAGCAAATTTGGAAAATCAAAAACTTTTTTACTGCCCTTCTAGCAAAGAATCCTCTTATGAAAATGAGAATAATTCTTGTTTTATTAGTTTACTTCCAAGCCCTATTTATTCTAGTAAAAAAGGCTGGATGAAGCTTTCTGATACAAGATATAGATTTTTTTTAAGCTCCACTAAGTATATAGACTTTGAATATGATGTTAAAAATTTATCCTTTGATTGCCTAGATGAGAACTTATGTAAAGATCTTTTATGAAATATTACGAGCTAGCCATTAAGGGTCTTTTTCTAGATGAGCTTATTTATGAGAGTAAGGAGGATATAGAGCCTTTAAGCGAGGTTTTGCTTGATTTGCAAAATAAAAAAGACTTAAGGGCTATAGTATTAAAGGAGTGTCAAAAACCAAATTTTAAAACAAGAGCTATAAAGAAAAAAACAGGAGCTGTTTTAAGCAAGACGCAGTTTGATTTAGCTTCTTTTATAAGCTATTATCATAATTGCAAACTTTCTTTTGTGCTTTCTAGCTTTGAGTGTTTGCAAGAGTATAAATGTAAAAAAATAGAAATACAAACACAGATGCCAAATCTTAGCGACATTCAAAAAGATGCTTTAAGTTTTATAAAACAGGAAAAAATAAGCCTACTTTTTGCAGATACTGGTAGCGGTAAAACCGAAATTTACATAAGTCTTTTAAAAGAATATTTAGAGCAGGGCAAGCAAGCCTTGCTTTTGATGCCAGAAATTTCTCTTACTCCTCAAATGCAAAAGAGATTAGAATTTTATTTTAAAGATAGCTTTTTTTTATGGCATTCAAAGATAAGCAAGAAAAAAAAACAAGAAAATTTACAAAGACTTAAAGAATCCAAAAGTCTACTTGTAGCTGGAGCTAGGTCAGCCCTTTTTTTGCCTTTTCAAAATTTAGGGCTTATTATAGTTGATGAGGAGCATGATAATTCTTACAAGGCAAATAATATCCCAAGGTTTAATGCCAGAGACCTAGCTATTTTCTTGGGACAAAAAGCAGATATAAAGGTGCTTTTAGGTTCTGCCACCCCAAGTCTTAATACCTTTTATAAGCAAAAATCTTTCAGGATAAAGGGTTCTTTTTTCAAGGCAGAGAAAGAATTTATATATGATGAAGATGGTTTGGGGCTATCAAGCATGGTTTTAAGAGAGCTTAAAATTACCTTGCAAAACAAAAAACAAGCCATAGTTTTCTTGCCAATTAAGGCAAATTTTAGACAAATTCTTTGTAAGTGCTGTGGCAAAAGCATACAATGCCCTTTTTGTTCTATCTCTTTATCTATGCACAAGAAAAAAAATATCTTAAAATGCCACTACTGCGGCTTTGTTAAGTCTATAGATAAGAATTGTCCAAGCTGTAATGCTAGTATGTTAGAGGCTAGAAAAATGGGCACAGCAGAGCTTTGCGATTTGCTAGAAAAAGAGCTTAAGGATTTTAATGCTAGGATTATGCGTTTTGATAGCGATGAGATAAGCTCTTTTTCAAAGCTAAATTCAGTGCTAAAAAGCTTTAATAAAAAAGAAATAGACATACTAGTTGGCACTTCCATGCTTGCTAAGGGACATGATTATCATGAGGTTGATTTAAGTGTTATTTTAGGTCTTGATGAGTATTTATTTAGACCTGATTATAAAGCCTTAGAAGAAAGCCTAGCTCTGGCTATGCAAGTAGCCGGTAGAGCCGGTAGAAAGAACAAGGCTAGGGTTTTATTGCAAAGTAAGAATAAGAATTTTTTTCAAAAATATATAAATGATTACGATGCTTTTTTAAGAGATGAGTTAGAAATTAGAAAAAATCTTTATCCCCCATTTACAAGGCTTTTAAGGATTTTAATAGAGGATAAAAATGAAAAAAAAGCCTCACTTTTATGCGCTAACTTAGCAAGTCAGTATAAAAGGATACAAAGCATAGAACTTGTGGGATATGGAGCCTGTGCTATATCCTTGCTAAATCAAAATTTTAGATTTTATATACTTCTTAGATCAACTTTTCATGATAAATTAATAAAGGCTGCAAAATACGCCTTAACTTTCAAAAATGTAAGCGTGGATATGGATCCTATAGATTTTTCATAGTTAATTTACATGGATATTTTGTTATAATTAGTAAAAGCTAAAAAGAGTAAGATAAAATGAAAAGAAGCTTAGAAATAAAAGAACTTTTTTTACAAAAATACGGCAAAGCAAGCACAGAGCTTGTTTTTTCAAATTTATACGAGCTTTTAGTCTGTGTTATGCTTTCAGCGCAGTGCACGGATAAAAGAGTAAATTTAATAACTCCAGCCCTTTTTAAAGCCTATCCTGACGTAAAGAGTCTTTCTAAGGCTAGACTTGCCTCTGTTAAAAACTACATTAAATCCTGTTCTTTTTTTAATAATAAGGCTGAAAATTTAATAAAAATGGCAAAGGCAGTTTGTGAGGATTTTAAGGGAGAAATTCCGCTTAATGAAAAAGACTTAAAATCTCTAGCAGGTGTAGGACAAAAAACTGCTCATGTTGTTTTGATAGAGTGGTGCGGTGCAAATTTTATGGCAGTTGATACCCATGTTTTTAGGGTGGCTCATAGATTAAATTTAAGTAAGGCAAAAAGCCCTGAAAAAACTGAGGAGGATTTAAGCCGCATTTTTAAGGATAATTTAAATTATCTACATCAGGCTATGGTTCTTTTTGGTCGCTATATATGCAAGGCTAAAAATCCCTTATGTAAAGAGTGCTTTTTAGCTCAGCTTTGTAAAAGCAAGGACAAAAAATTAGATTAAGATGAGAGTTTTTTTATACTTTTTTTTAGGCAGGTAAAAAAATATTCTAAATCCTCAAGCTCTTGACTATAATGTAAAGAAACCCTTAAAAAGCCCGGCTTTTCTTTGAATTTTTCTTTTTCCTTTAAGCCCAGCAAATCATGCCCGTAAGGACCAGCACAAGCACAACCAGCCCTAGTTTCTATCTTATAATATTTGCTTAAGACATAAGCTAAATCAAAGGGCGAAATACCCTTTATGTTAAAGGAAAATATGCAAAGCCTATCTTTAAAATTCTCTGCGTAAAGTGTTAAATTTTCTATCTTTTTTAGCTCTTTGAAAAAGTATTCTTTTAGAATTTTACTCTTTTTTTCTATGTAAGTAAGTCCAAGCTCGTCTCTTTTTTTAAAGGCTAAGGAAGCTTTTATTAGCTGTAATATCCCCGGAGTTCCAGCTTCTTCTAGGCTTTCTACATCATTTAGATAAGTAACAAAATTTTTTGACACATAAGAAACCGTCCCACCTGCTGCAAAGCTAGGAGTATTAGCACAAAGGCTTTTTTTTATTACCAAAAGTCCACAAGCACCAACCCCTCCTAAAATCTTATGAGAGCTTATAAATAAGGCATCATAAAACTTGCAATCTATATTTTTAGAAGCTATAAAAGAGGCAGCATCAAAGGCTAGGATTGCCTTGTATTTTCTTGCAAGAAAATGGATTTTTTTGTAATCACTAAAAACGCCAGTTACATTTGAGGCAAGTGAAAAGCTTATGATGATTTGTCTTTGTGAGTTTTTTTTAAGGATATTTTCAAAAAAGTCATAATCAATATCTAGCTCTTTATTTAAAGGAATTCTAATACACTCACACAGAGCCTCTCTAAAAGAAAGCTCGTTTGAGTGGTGCTCAAAGGGTCCTATTATGACTAGGGGCAGGTCTTTTTTATCTATCTTAGAGAGGTATTTTTTTTTAATAAGAGGGGGAACATAAAGTCCTAGCAGCTCCTGAAATTTCTTAATAGCCCCACTAGCACCTGTGCCACAAGCTATCAAGGCAAAGTCCTTATTTAGTTTTAGGCTTTTTTTTATGTAAGCCCTTGCTTCATTGTAGTATTTTTGAGTTGTAAAGGAGTTTAAGGCACTATCTGAGTGTGTGTTTGCATAGGTTAAAAGCACTTTTTTTAGCTCTTTTTCTACTGATTTTAGAGCCAAAGCAGAGGCTGTGAAGTCAAAATATCTATGATTTTTTTTATAAATTATGTCTTTTTTTAAGTCTTTTATATCCATAGTCCTTATAAATGCCTTATATTTTAAGAAAAATTCGTTAAAATTATACAAGAAAAAGATTATAAAAAGGAAAAACATAAAATTTAGCACCTTTAGCACCCAGTATCCAAATTTAAAAAACATAAGCACTTTGATTGATTTTTACTGCGTTTTTGATGGCTGTTTTTTAAGGGCTAATGATGATGAGATTTTTTCTAGCATAAAAGAGCTTTTGAAATATTATGAACTCATAGATAAAAGCTTTGATCTTGATAAAGAAAGCATAAAGGCTTTGTGTTTGCTTGCAAAAAATTCAAGAAAAAGATATTCTATAAATAAAAATTTAGGACATTTTAAGGGTCTAGCTACCATGAGTAAACTGCTAGAAAGCGGTTTTTTAAAGCTAGAAAAAAGCAAGGAAAAAAAACGAATTTTAAAAAAGGGTCAAAAGCAAAAAAAAGAAGATAGAAAGTATGCTGTTCAAGATAAGGTTATATTTAAGAATAATTTTTCAAGATTTTTCTTTTATTTTTTAAAGCCAAATGAAAAAATGATACTTGAAAAAAGATACGATGAACTTGTGCAAAAGATAAAAAAAGAATTTACTTATTATCAAAGTTTTTGCTTTGAAATGCTAGGCAAAGAACTTGTAGAAAAGAAATTTAAGCTCTTTGATGTATCAAGCTTTTGGAATAAGGAGCTTGAGTTGGATTTGTTTTATAAAGATGAAAATTTTACCTTAGTTGGAGAGGTGAAATTTACAGAAAAAAAATTATGCAAAAATATCTTTAATATCTTAAAAAATAAGGCAAAGACTTTGGGTTTAAAGCCTGATTATTACGTGCTTTTTTCAAAAAATGGTTTTTCAAGTAAGCTACTTAATGAGGACTCAAAGAATTTATTTTTATTTAGTATGAAGGACTTAAAATCACTTTTAAAGGATATAGATGAACGAAAATATACTAAAGAGTTTGGATTCTGATGAAAAAGAAGTTTTAAAAGAGGGCTTAAAATCCTTAATCGAGCAAAGTTACGTCATAGAAGAAGAATACAAAAAGCTTAATAAAAGCTATTTGTCATTAAGTAAGATGATAAGCGATATTATAGATGTTTTGCCCGCTATACTTTGGGTTATAAATTCAAAGAAAGAAAAAGTACTGCAAAACTATCAAGCATCTAAGAATGAAGATCTTTTAAAGCAAATAGATATAAATAAAATAGGCTCTTATGAGCTTGAGTATAATGCCAAATTTTACGCAGTTAAAAACACAAAACACGACGAGTTTTTCATCATACTTTTAACAGATATAAGCGATGAAAAAAGAAATGAAAGACTTGCTAGTATGGGTAGCGTAGCAGCACATTTAGCTCATGAGATAAGAAATCCAATAGGCTCTATATCCTTACTAGCTTCTACCTTGTTTTCAAGAAGTGAGCTTAAAAATAAACACATAGTGCTTGAAATTCAAAAGGCTATTGCTAGGGTTGAAAGGATAGTGAATTCTACCTTGCTTTTTACAAAGGGAGTGCATATAAATAAAGAAAAATTTAAGCTAAAAGACTTAAAAGAAGAATGCGAACTTGTAATAGCTTCTTATAATTTTAATGCTAATATAAATTTTGATTTTGACTTTTTAGATATAGAAATAAATGCTGATAAAAATTTACTAGCCTTAGTTTTACAAAATTTAATCTATAACAGCATAGACTCCATAGAAGAAGATGACTTAGATGAAGCCTTTGTATCCATAAAAAGCTTTGTAAAAGATGAGTTTTTGTATGTGAAAGTCTTTGATAATGGGGCTAAAATAAAGGATAAAAAGGCTGTTTTTGAGGCTTTTAAAACCACAAAGTTAAAGGGCAATGGGCTTGGGCTTTCTCTTTCAAAAGAGATTATTAATGCGCATTCAGGAGAGCTTGGTTTTGAAACAGAGCCTAAGAATTTTTACTTCACTCTTCCTCTTTCTTAGATGATTCTTATGCAAAGCATATAAAAAAATATGCCAAAAACTATGCTAAGTAGGGCGCTTTTAAAGATTATATGTAAAAAAATAACAAAAATACAAGACAAAAATAAGGCAAAAAAGCCTTCAAAGCTAGATAAATCATAAGAATAAAAGGTGTAAAACACTAGTATTATCATGATAGCAAGCGGCATATTTTGCTGTATAAAAAGCAAATTTTTAGACTCTGTTTTCTTTTTTAAGAATAAAAATGGTAGCAACCTAGTGCTATATGTAGCTAAAAATGCTATAAAAAGTATTAAAATAAAATTATCTTGCATAATACCTCCTAAAAAGCAGATATAAAAGCACGGCAAACAAAGATGAAAAAAGCATGTATTTTTTATCTATGAAAAATAGTGCAAAAAGCCCTATAAAGGCTGCTATAAGCAGTATATCTTTGTTTGGATTTTGCTTATAAACATCATAAGCAATCACTATAAATAAAGCACTTAAGGCAAATTCTACCCCAGAATACTCAAAGTTAAAAGATCTTTCTAAGACAAAGCCAAGGCTAACTCCTAGCAACCAATACATTTGATTTAAAAAGCAAAGCAAGGCTTGTAGAAGTGATTTTTTGTTTTTGCTAAGATTTTCATTAAATTCTTTTTTATAAGAATTTAAAAGCGCAAAACTTTCATCAGAAAGTGCAAAGATTATGTAATGTCTTAAAAAATTTAAGGATTTTAGTTCTTTT
>CASFHJ010000042.1 GCA_949294425.1 uncultured Campylobacter sp. | reverse complement strand
TATCGTATTTTTTCTTTTTCAATAAACAGGTATTTAAAATAATTATAAATTTATTTTAAAATATAAGTTTTTTGATTTTTTATATTTTTTCTTAATATTTTAGTATTTTTATTTAAAAAAAAGCATATAATTTTTAAAAATTTTATTTAGAGGTTTTGATTAGAAAGAGTATTTCAAGCCTTTTAGAGCAAAAGGCAAAAAATGATAAGATAACCATGCTAACAGCCTATGATTACCACGCCGCAAAGGCTTTAGATGAGGCTGGTATAGATGTGATTTTGGTTGGAGATTCTTTAGCTATGGTTGTTTTGGGGCATGAGGATACCTTAAGTGTTAGCGTTGATGAAATGTTAGTTTTTACTAAGGCTGTTTCAAGAGCTAGTAAAAGTGCCCTTGTTTTAAGCGATATGCCTTTTATGTCTTATCATGGCTGTGAAAATGAAGCTTTAAAAAATGCTGCTAGATTTATACAAGAGGGCAGAGCAAATGCTGTAAAACTTGAAGGCGGAGAAGAAATTTGTAAGAGTATAGAAAAGATAAGTAAGGCAAATATCCCAGTAGTTGCACACCTAGGTTTAACACCACAAGCAATAAACACTCTAGGTGCTTACAAGGTGCAAGGTAGAAACCAAGACGCAGCACAAAAACTACTAAACGATGCTAGGGCTGTTGAAAGTGCTGGAGCTTCTATGCTTGTTTTAGAATGTCTTCCAACAAAACTAGCACTTAAAATAACTCAAAGCTTAAATATACCAACTATAGGTATAGGAGCTGGAAAATATTGTGATGGACAGGTTTTAGTTTATCATGATTTACTAGGTATAAATCAAGATTTTAAGCCTAAATTTGTAAAAAGATATGCAAATTTTAACCCAAAGGAAGCGGTAAAAAAATACATAAAAGAGGTTAAAGACGGCAGTTTTCCAAGCGCTGAATTTTCATTTGACTTAGATGATGAGTGGCTTGATAGACTTTATTAGGAAATTTTTATGAGGATTATCACTGATATAAAAGAGCTTAAAAAAGAGCTTTTAAGCTACAAGGAAAAAAGCCTAGCCCTTGTTGCAACTATGGGCTATTTGCACGAGGGGCATTTAAGTTTAATTAGGGCTGCTAAGAAAGAAAATGACAAGATTATAGTAAGTATTTTCGTAAATCCTATGCAATTTGGGGTAAATGAGGATTTAGATAAATATCCAAGGGATTTAAAAAGGGATTCTAAGCTTTGTGAAGAGGAGGGCGTGGATATACTTTTTTGTCCTAGTGTTAGTGATATGTATCCGCAGGGATTTTGTTCTTATGTTGATATGAATTCCTTGACTGATAATCTTTGCGGAGCGAGTAGACCGGGGCATTTTAGAGGGGTTTGCACTGTGCTTATGAAGCTTTTTAATATAACTGGTGCAAATAGGGCTTATTTTGGTCAAAAAGACGCTCAGCAATGTGCTGTGGTTAAGAGAATGGTTAAAGACTTAAATTTAGATATAGAGATAAAAATTTGTCCCATAGTAAGAGAAGAGGATAATTTAGCAAAAAGCTCGAGAAATGTTTACTTAGATACTAGGCAAAGAAATTCAGCCCTTTGTCTTAGTAGGGCTTTAAGCCTAGCTAAAAAGATGATAGATGAGGGTGAAAAGGAAGTAAAAAAGATAAAAGCTGTCATGATGAAAGAGCTTGAAAAGGAAAGAGAGGCTAGGCTTGATTATCTTAGCATTGTGGATCCAAAAAGTATGCAAGATTTAGATGAGATAAAAGATGAGGTTTTAGTAGCCTTGGCTGTTTTTATAGGAAAGACTAGACTCATAGATAATTATTTAAGGGGTGAGATATGATGCTTAGCATGTTAAAGGCTAAAATTCACAGAGCCACCGTTACAGAGGCTAGGCTTGATTATGTAGGAAGTATAAGCATAGATGAGGATTTGCTTAAAGAAAGTGGAATTTTAGAGTATGAAAAGGTGCAAATAGTAAATGTAAATAATGGAGCTAGATTTGAAACTTACACCATAGCTACTAAGCAAAAGGGAATGATTTGTCTAAATGGAGCTGCTGCTAGGCTAGTTCAAAATAAGGATAAGATAATAATCATGGCTTATGCAAACTTGGACGAGAAAGAGGCTTTAAACTTTAAGCCAAAGGTTATCTTTGTAGATGATGATAATAAAATATCAAAGATAAGCCATTATGAAAAGCATGGAGAGCTTATTTAATAAGCTCTAAAATTCTAGATTAAAAAGGGAGTTTAAGCATTTTTTTAAGGAGGCTATGTCGTTAAATTCATAATCTTTTTCTATACTCTTTCCCCACCTTGCACTAAGATAAGGCATTTTAGCATTTTTTGCTGCTTCCTCATCTTTTTTACTATCTCCTATAAATACCACATCAGCATACATACTTTTTTTCTTTATTAAATTTAGCATAGCGGGATTTGGTTTAGGTTCTATCTCGTCGCTGACTCCTATTATCTCATCAAAAAGGTGGATTATATCGTGTTTTTTAAGTATATTATCTAGTGATTCTTGAGGTGCATTTGTAGCTATGGCTAAAAAGGCATTTTTATCCTTTGCTTGCTTTAAAAAATCCCTTAGCCCATCATAAAGTATCACGCTTTGCTGATAATGCTTTATGAAATATTTTTCAAAGCCATTTTTAAAGCTAGAATGCTTAAAATCGCTTATATTATAAAGCTCTTTTGCCCAATCTTTTCCCGGCGTATTTATGATGTGTAAGATATAGTTTGCATCTAGTGGCTCAAAACCTAAATCCTTTCTTATCTCATTTACCGCACTTACTATGGCATTTGCACTATTTATAAGTGTTCCATCCATATCAAATATAAGACTTATCAAAAAAACTCCTTAAATTTTATTTTATGCTTGTCTTTTTTGTAAGATTTTGCATTTTTTAGCTTGTCTAAAGCATTGCTTTTACTTATAAGCTCATTTTTGCTGAATTTAAAACTCATACATTCTTTTGCAAAAAGTTCAAGCCCCCTTGTGTAGTTTGAATATAAGCAAACAGGCTTATTTTTTTGCAAGATTTCATAAGCCTTTTTAAGTCCTTGTTCAAAAAGACCCTCGTTAAAATTTTCTTTTTTTAGCATGGAATTTATGGTATTATAAAATCTCTCCAAGGCTCTTATATATCTTGTTCTATCTTGTTTTTCTTTCATATTTTCTTTTCATCATAAAAGATTAAATCAAAGCTGTTTTTGTGTTTTATTATGGATTTACCAACCTTGCCTTGATGTCTTTCTAGCTCTAATCTTAACTCATCTATCAGGGCTTCAAACTCATTTAACTGGGTTTTTAACTTAAGTATCACATCAACCCCAGCTAAATTCACTCCCATATCCCTAGTAAGTCTTAGTATGAGTTTTATTCTATCTATGTCTTTTTGAGAGTAAAGCCTCATTTTTCCATCTGTCCTGCTAGGTTCTACAAGCCCTTCTCTTTCGTATTGTCTTAGTGTTTGAGGGTGTATGCTTAAAACCTTTGCCACTACCGATATAAGATAAACTGGTTCATCATATCCGTGCTGCATCTTCTCTCCTTTATGGTAATTTTTCTTGTAAAAGTTTTATAAGATCCTTGTCTAAATCATTTATATTTGGCAGCATAACTACTATATTTAGATACAAATCCCCAAAAACTCCACTCTTTCTATTTTGAACCCCATATCCTTTTAGTCTTATTTTTTGTCCATTTTTTGTGTTTTCTGGTATTTTTATTTTTACTTCTTGTTTTAGTGTTTGTATTGTTATTTTATTGCCAAAAAGTGCATCTTTTAAGCTTATTTCAAGCTTTTTATACAAATCATCTCCATCTCTTTCATACTCCAAGCTTTTTTCCACTTCAACTTGCACTATTAAATCCCCTCTAAGCCCGTTTAAATAAGAACCCTTACCCCTTATTCTTAATTTTTCCCCATCTTTTATACCATGAGGTATTTTAACTGTTATACTTTCTCCATTAAAGCTTAGCTTTTGCTCTCCTCCAAGAACTGCTACATTGAAAGGGATTTTTGTCTTTGCCTTAAGATCTAGGTTTGTAGAATCTGTAGAATTAAAACCAAAATTTGAGGAAAAAGAGGAGAAATTTGATCTTGAGGAATTATTAAAATTTCCAAAATTTCTAAATAATTCATTTAAAATATCGTCCATATTCGCAGAACTAGCACCTCTTGAAAAATCACTAAAACTCTGCCCTCCAAATATAGAATCCCCGTATCTGTCGTATTTGCTTCTTTTATTTTCATCACTTAAAATTTCATAAGCAGCATTTATTTCTTTAAATTTTTCTTCTGCTCCTTTTTCTTTGTTTATATCTGGGTGATATTTTCTTGCAAGACGCCTGTAAGCTTTTTTTATTTCATCAGCACTTGCATTTTTAGAAACCCCAAGTGTTTCGTATAGACTATTACTCATATTTTTTGCCTTCTTTATTATAAAATAGTGTTTAATTATAGCATAACCTTTAGTGTAAGTCAATCAACTTTTTTAAGTTTTTTTATCTTAACTTTACTTATTAACTATTTGATAAATTATAAAATTTATACTTCCTTGAAAATATTTAGATAAAGAGGTTTGCTATGTTTAAAAAAATTATCTTATCATCTGTTTTAACTTCTTTTACCTTAGCTGCAAGTATAAATTTTAAAGAAGTTTCAGATGATGTAAAAAGACTTAATCCACAAAATACTGATAATTCTGTTATATTATCATATCACTACTCGATAAAAGATGCAAAAAATTCCGTAGTAAATATATCTACTTCAAAAACCATCACCAGATCAAGAGATCCTTTTTTTGATAATTTTTTTAATGACCCTTATCTTAGGCGTTTTTTTGATATTCCTGAGCATAGGGGTTCAAAAAAAGAGGTTGTGAATTCTTTGGGTTCTGGCGTGATTATTTCTAGCGATGGCTATATAATTACAAATAACCACGTCGTAGAAAATACAGATGAAATCACTGTAAGCTTGGCAAACAATAATGAAGAATACAAGGCTAAGCTAATAGGAAGTGATCCAAAAACGGATCTAGCTGTGATAAAGATAGAGGCTAAGAATTTATCTGTTATATCTTTTGCTAATTCTGATAATATAATGGAAGGAGATCTTGTATTTGCTATAGGAAATCCTTTTGGTGTTGGCTCAAGCATAACAAGTGGTATTGTTTCAGCCTTAAATAAAAATAATATAGGCTTAAATCAGTATGAAAATTTCATACAAACTGATGCTTCTATAAATCCCGGAAATTCAGGTGGAGCCTTGGTTGATAGCAGAGGAGCCTTAGTTGGCATAAACTCAGCCATACTTTCAAGAAGTGGAGGAAACAATGGAATAGGTTTTGCCATACCATCAAATATGGCTAAAAATATAGCAAAGGCTTTAATAGAAAAAGGTAGGGTGGAAAGAGGATTTTTAGGCGTTAGTATAAGCTCTTTACAAGGCGATAGCAAGAGTGTGTATGTAAACAAGGAAGGTGCCTTAATCACTGATGTAGAAAAGGGATCAGCAGCTGAAAAAGCAGGGCTTAAAAGAGGAGATTTGGTGCTTAAGGTAAATGAGAAAAATATCAAAAATGCTAATGATTTAAAAAATTACATAGGAAGCCTATCTCCAAATGAAAAAATAGTGCTTATATATGAAAGAGATGGCTCTACAAAAAGCGTCTCTTTTAGCTTACAAGCTCAAAGCGAGGTTTTGAGTGCTGATGGTCTTATAGATGGTTTGGAGCTTAAAAATTTAGATAGTAGATTAAGATCTAATATACCAAATTCTGTAAACGGGGTCTTAGTAAGTGCTGTTAAAAAAGATTCTAAGGCTGAAAATTCAGGCTTTGAAGTAGGTGATATAATAATAGCTGTAGAACAAAATGAGATAAAAAATTTAGATGAGCTATCAAATGCTTTAAAGGCAAACCGCTCTAAAAGTTTTATTAAAATTTGGGTGTATAGACAGGGTTATGCTCAACTTTTGATACTTAGGTAATTGCTTTTTGTTTGAAAAAGTAGTTTAAAATTAGTAAAAAAATTAAGAGGGAGATTAATGGTTAGTATCCTTATGATAGAAGATGACTTGGAGTTAGCTGAAATTATAGCTGAGTATCTTGAAAAATTTGATATGAAGGTTGATATAGCTCACGAGCCTTATATCGGGCTTTCTAAGTTGGCTTTGAAAGAATATCAATTAATCATTTTAGATCTATCCTTGCCCGGACTTGATGGTTTGGAAGTCTGTGAAGAAATTCGCAAAAAATACGACACGCCAATTATCATATCAAGTGCTAGACATGATATAAGCGATAAGGTAAATGCTTTAGAACTTGGTGCTGATGATTATCTACCAAAGCCTTATAATCCACAAGAGCTTCAAGCAAGGATAAAAAGCCATTTAAGACGCATAAATACCACCAAAAAGGCTATAGCCGAGTCTGTTAAGGATCTAGTTTATGACCAATACAAGCATATAATCACAATGAAAGGTCAAGAGATAAATCTTACAAATGCTGAATTTGACATACTTTCTTACCTGATAAAAAAGGAAGGCGGTGTAGTAAGTAGAGAAGAATTAGTTTATAATTGTTCTTCTATAAGTGAGGATTCTAGTAATAAAAGCATAGATGTAATCATAAGCAGGATAAGACAAAAAATGGGTGATGATCCTAAGACCCCAAAATACATACATTCTATAAGAGGCATAGGCTATAAGCTTACTCAATGAATAAATCCTCTATCTTTTACACAATAACCTTTATCTTTATACTAGCCATAGTTAGTGTTGTTTTAGCCTTTCTGTGGCTCATAGCTTACGATCAGCAAAATTATACAGATGAGTTAAATGCTAAGTATTCTTTGATAGCAAATGCTAGACTTTTGTATTTTAACGGCGTTATAGATGAGAATGAATTTAAAGAACAAACAAAAAACTATAAAATGGAGCTTGTTAGAGATGAAAGCGAGATAAGAGAGGTTATTTTTAGGGGAGAGGTCTTGGCAAAAGCCTTTGTAAATGCTGGTCTTGTAGAGATAGTTTCTTACAAAAGAGATAATTATCTTAAGATAATTTATGGTGGTAGGCTTTATCTTTATGTGGATCAGGACTATGAAAGCTATAGGTATTTTCTTATAAGATTTATGGCTTTTAGCGTTGTGCTTATATTAATTTTGCTTTATGTTTATATGATCAAAAAATTACGCCCTCTTTCCTTGCTAAAAAAACAAATAGATAAATTCGCAAATAATAAGCTAGAAGAAGTGCAAGACGTAAGCTCTGGAAGTGATGAAATTTCACAGGTTGCAAAGGCTTTTTTTACAGCTATTACACAAATTCAAAAGCTAAATAAATCTAGGCAATTTTTTATAAGAAATATAATGCACGAGCTAAAAACTCCTATAACCAAGGGCTTAATTACCCTTGAAATGATAGAGGATAGCAAATACAAAGAAAGACTTAGCAATATCTTTTACCGCTTAGAACTTTTGATAAATGAATTTGCAGCCATAGAGCAAATTTCATCAGGAAGTAGTTTTTTGCATAAGAAAAGATATAATATCTTAGATTTGATAGATGAGGCAAAAGAGGTGGCTATGAATGATGAAAGCAATGTTAAACTCATCTATGAGGATAGTTTTTTTGTAAGCGTTGATTTTAAACTTTTTGCAAAAGCTAATAAAAATATTATAGATAATTCTATAAAATACGATGACGATAAGAGGGTTTAAATATAATTAAATAAAAAATTTATCTGCTTTAAAAACAAGGGCAAGGCTCTTGATTATTCTTTGGAGTATTATACTCAAGCATTTACTCAAGGCAATAAGCAAAAAGATAGCTTTGGACTCGGACTTTACATAGTAGATACCATATTAAAATCACATAATATGCTGCTTGATTACGAGTATAAAGATGGTATAAATAGTTTTTATTTTAAATTTTTAGATAAAATACTAAGCAAAGAATGAAAGGTAAAATTATGTCTAGAATGAGCAAAAAAGAGGCACTAGATTTATTACAAAATGCTAATTTATACGAGCTTGGAGCTTTAGCTTATAAAAAAAAGCAAGACTTACACCCAGAAAAAATCACAACCTTTGTAGTAGATAGAAACATAAACTACACAAATATATGCTGTATAGATTGTGATTTTTGTGCCTTTTATAGACATGCAAAAGACGATGATGCTTATATTTTAAGCTTTGATGAGATAGGAAAAAAGATAGAGGAACTACTAGCCATAGGTGGCACTCAAATTCTTTTTCAAGGTGGGGT